>DATLWH010000246.1:0-2353 GCA_035576505.1 Thermoanaerobaculia bacterium
CAGATGATTTTCGAAGCACGGAGAACATGAAACTCACCATCTCCATGATTACGCTCAACGAGGAGCGCGCCGTTGCCAAGGTCGTTCACGACATCCGCTCGGTCGCACCCGAGGCGGAGATCTTCCTCGTCGACTCGAGCAGAGACCGCACCGCAGAGATTGCGACCGAGCTCGGCTGCCGCGTGTTCAAACAGTTTCCGCCCAAAGGATACGGTCCGGCCATGGACAGGGCCGTGCGCGACGCCGCCGGCGAGATCGTCATCACGCTCGACTGCGACGACACCTACCCGGTCGAAACGATCCCGACGCTGGTCTCGCTCATCGACCAGGGCTACGACCTCGTCAACGCCACGCGCCTGGCGAAGCGGCCGAAGGCGATGCCGTTCGCGAACTACCTCGCCAACCGGATCTTCGCCTGGACGGCGCGGCTGCTGCACGGCATCCGCACCACCGACGTCCACAGCGGGATGCGCGCGTATCGGAAGTCGATGATCGACAACGTGGTCTGGGACCCTAACGGGCCGGCGCTTCCTGTCGACATGCTCGTCATTCCCTACCGGATGGGCTATCGCGTCGCCGAGATTCCGATCGAGTACCGCGACCGGATCGGCGCCTCGACGTTGCAGAGATGGAAGTCGACGCTCTGGACGTTCAAACGGCTCTGGCGGGCGCGTGCCGTGAAGCGAAAAGCGAGTGTTCAATGATGACGGAGATGGGGAGTGGGGAGTGGGGTGTGGGGGGTGGGAGATGGGGAGTGGGGCGTCGGGGATGGGGGCATACGCGCTAACCTGGATTTCTCACCATCTAAGTGGAATCGCAGACAGAGTGTTTAATCGAGCGCCCTTCTCCCCACCGCGTCTTTCAGCGGGGGGGAGAAGAGCCTGCCCTGAGCGAGCGAAGCGAGTCGAAGGGTGCCGAAGGCGGATGAGGGGCCGTTGGAGCTTGCCGAACAGTGGACTGGTTTCATGAACGGGCGTGGGAAACTCATGAAAACAATTAACTCCAGCGCGAGAACCGCCCCCTCATCCGCCTGTCGGCACCCTTCGACTCGCTTCGCTCGCTCAGGGCAGGCTCTTCTCCCCCAGCTGAAAAGCGCTGGGGGAGAAGGGCGCTCGACGGGGTACAGGGTGCCGACGATTCCGGTGAGACTGTGAGAAATGCGCGCTAACTTAAAGGCTACGCCATGCGCCGCGATAGCGGCCCGAGACGGTAGCCAGGGGTGCGAGCGCCTTTTGCGAGCACCCCTGGTTCGGATGTCCATTGAGTCGTGCCGCGTCAGCGGCACTGGATCATCAAACGCAGATGCGTCACGATTTCCAGTGCCGCTAACGCGGCACGAAGACTGTGTACCTCGTTGCCAGGGGTTGCTCGCAAAAGGCGCTCGCACCCCTGGCTATCCTCTTCTGCCGCTATCGCGGCGCATTGCCGTTGGCCTTAAGTTAGCGCGATTGGGGGTGGGGGGTGGGAGAGCCGGATCATCAAATAGCACTCATGCGCTTACTACTCCCGTTCTCCCACCCCCCACTCCCCACACCCCACTCCCCATCTCCGTGGCCATCCTGGCCGGCGGCTTCGGCAGCCGCCTCGGGGCGCTGACGCGCGACCTGCCGAAACCGATGATCCCGATCGCGGGGCGCCCGTACCTGGAGCGGGTCATCGAGTCATTCGCCCGTTGCGGCTTGCGCGACATCGTCCTGCTCACCGGTTATCGGGCTGATGTCATCGAAGAGCATTTCGGCGACGGCACGCGCTTCGGCGTGCGCATCGCCTACAGCCGCGAGACGGAACCGCTCGGCACCGGCGGCGCCATCCGCGAGGCGCGCGCACGGCTCGGTGAGCGCTTCGTGATGGCGTACGGCGACGTACTGCGCTACTTCGACTACGGCCGCTTCGTGCGCGCTCACGACAAGCCATGTCTTGCCGTCTATCCGCGCCGGGACATCGGCAACGCGGATGTCGCCGGCGGCCGCATCATCCGCTTCGACAAGCGCGCGCCCGAACTGCCCTACATCGACGCCGGCTTCTCCCTGATGCCGTCCAGCGTCATCGACATCCTGCCGCCGACCGGCGCCTGTTCCTTCGAAGAGACGATCTTCCCGCGCCTGGCCGCCGAGGGCCGCCTGGCGTGCGAAATCGTCGACCTCGAGTTCTTCGACATCGGAACGCCGGAGGAGTTGGAGCGGACGAGGCGGGAGTTGGAAACGTAGGTCGGACTCTCCAGTCCGACCTTCTGCAACCGGACGAATTCAAGTTTCCAGCCCGCGCGAGAACCGGTCGGACTGGAGAGTCCGACCTACGTTCGATCCACGAATCCACTACTCTACCGCCCACATGAGAATCGTCGTCACCGGCG
>DATLWH010000247.1:0-11808 GCA_035576505.1 Thermoanaerobaculia bacterium
GCGATGCGTATCCCGGGCCTGAAATCACCACATGCGGAGACAAAAAGACGCATCAGCGGGCGGCGAACCGTGACGAAGACGTTCATCCGCTCCATGATGTCGGCCGTCGACGAATGGGAGGAACTGCGCAAGACGGGCAAGTTCAATTCCGCCGAGGCCAAGGCGGCGCTGCAGTTCGAAGCGGCGTTCCGTTCCATCCGCGATCAGATCGCGAACCTGCTGGCCAGCCTCTCCTACACCATGGACCTGAGCGTCGCTCTGGTCGCCGAGAAGGCGCTGAACTCGTATGCCATTGCCAAGGGGCTGGTCCGCGACGGGCGAGATCAGAGCAGGGTCAGGCTCGTTGCCCGCCTCAAACGCGACCTCGGCCGCAAGGGGCCGCGAAAGAAGAGGAACCAGAAGAAGGTGACGCGCTAAAGGCCCATCTCCTCCCCCACCGCCCGCACGCGCCGGCGCACGTTGTCGTCGCGTGACACCTCGGCGGCCATGTTGGCGATGCGCAGCCATTCGCTGGCGCGATCACGATCGCCGTGGCGATGCGCCAGCTTGGCGAGACGCAGGGCCGATTCCGCGACGCCTGGCGGTACATTCGTGGCCACATAGAGGTGGAACGCTTCTTCCCACAATTCCTCGCCGTCTTTGACGACCGCGAGGCTGCGAACGGCATTCGCCAGGTCGAGCGGCGGCGCATCCGACGCGCGGTACAGCGCGAGCGCCTCGGCGCACAACGGCTCGGCGAGATCGTCGCGGCCGTCGTCGTGATGAAGATCGCCGAGGTGGCGAATAGTGTGTGCTAGAAGGAGAGGATCGCCGATCTCGCGGCAGACTGCCACGGCCTTCTCGTAGAACGGCCGCGCTTCCGCGCCACGGCCGAGGTCGCGCTCGATCTGCGCGACGCCCTTGAGCGCATCGACCAGCTCGCGCTTCGCGCCGTTCTCGTGCGCCATCGCCGCTGCCTCGGCGAACAACTCGCGCGCTTCGCCAGGCCTTTCGAACCGCGCGCGCCTCCCCCGCCGCAACAGCTCGTGGATCGGATCGGAATCGTCCGGCTGATTCGGGCGGGCGCGGAGCAGCAGCTCGTCGATGCCGCGGTCGCCGGTGAACCAGTCGTCGCCGACATTCGCGCCGGCGGCGACCAGAGCCTCGACGATGGCGCGATGCGCCGGCATGGGATTGTGAATCACCGACCACAACGTCTGGCCGAGGACCGTGCCGCCGTACCTGTTCTTCGCCTCGAGCGGCGCGTTGTGCGCGAGGAGCAGTCTCACCGTGTCGAGGTGCCCTTCATGCGCCGCGAGATGCAGGCCGGTCATGTTGGCGCCGGCGCCGGGATCGACGCCATGGTCGAGCAGGAACTCGACGACGTCATTGTGGCCGTACTGGCACGCCCACACCAATCCCTCTCCCAGCTCTTCGCTTGGCGTCGTCGCCACGAGCTCCTTCACCCGATCGAGCCGGCCGATGCCGGCAGCACTTTCGAAGTCGAGATAGGCTCCGTGCGCCGCGAGAAATCCGGCGGCGCGCAGCCGTCCGTTCGCCAGGCAACCGCTCACCGCCTCGCCCGGCTGGCGTTCGATCACCGCGCCGCGCGCCAGCAGCAACTCCATCAACGCGATCTGCACGCCGGCGGCCTCGGGATGAACGCTGGTGGCGGCGAGACCGAGCGTCGTCGAATGGCCGCCATAGGCGTCGGACTCGGCGTTCACATCGGCGCCGGCATCGAGGAGCAGCCGTGTGATCTCGACGATGTTCTGCGGCGTCCGCTGGCGAAAGTCTTCGATGCCATTCGCCGAGACGTAGTGGAGGAGAGTCGATCGATGGTCGCGGCTCGAGCGCTGCCGGATCAGCTCCGGGCGTTCGTCGAGGATCCGACCGAGCGCGTCGATGTCGCCGGAGGCGATGGCATCCGCGGCCTCCTCGAATCTCGCATCGGGCGAGCCGGCCTGCTGCAGATCCTCGACATGCCGCGCGAACTTTGGCCAGCTCGCAAAGCCGTGGGCGCGGGCGATGAAGAACTGCGCGTCGGCGAGCTTGGCGATATTTGCCGACCGGATGCGCATTTCCATCCGCTCGACCTGCTCGGCGCTGACGAATTGCTTCACCCACGCGCGCAGCGCCGCAGGGTCGGCCGAAGTACGTGACTTCAGCAGATCCTTCGCCAGCTTCCTGTAGTAGCCGAGGTGAGGATGGGGCGGGAGAGGAATGGCGTCCGACATACGAAACTCCTTTCATGGCATGCCTGGAGTCCGCACGGTCAGGCTGAAAGAAGGTTCGTCGCCTTCGCTGTGTTTGAAGTGGGTGGGCACGGCCCTTTCCGCGGACTGGATGCGCCCCGAGCGCTGGGGCTATTGTAGCCGTGGAGAAGCACTCCCACCACATTGACATATTGATGCACGCTGCGTATGTTCTGATGCGCATGCGAACAACCGTCCGGCTTGACCCGCATCTTCTCGCCGAGGCCAAGAGAGTCGCCCATTCGAGCGGCAGGACGCTGACCTCGGTGATTGAAGATGCGTTACGCGAGTCTCTCAGCCGGCGAAGTTCGCCAAAAACGCGTGCGAAGGCAAAGCTCCCGACATTCCGTGGCCAAGGGCTTCGTCCGGGCGTGAATCTGGACGACAGCGCGGCATTGCTCGAGCTGATGGAGGGCGATCGTGATTCTGGCCGACGTCAACGTCCTGGTATACGCGCACAGGGAAGACGCCGCTGATCATCGCCGCTTTCGCGACTGGTTGGAGGCTGTCGTCGCCAGCCCTGAGGCATTCGGCGTTTGTGACCTGGTTCTGAGCGGATTCCTGAGGGTCGTCTCGCACCCGAGGATCTTCCATCCGCCGACGCCATTCCCGCGCGCGCTCGAGTTTTGCGAGTTCCTGCGCGATCAGCCGAACGCCGTTCTGGTCACTCCGGGCGAGCGGCACTGGGAGATCTTCACGGCCTTTTGCGCCGGAGCGCACGCGCATGGCGACCTTGTTGCTGACGCATTCCTGGCTGCGCTGGCGGTCGAATCGGGCTGCGAGTGGATTACGACCGACCGTGACTACAGCCGCTTTCCTGGCTTGCGCTGGCGACATCCGTTCTGACACGTTCGAATTCGACGCCACGAGGAGCCGCGGAGAACGCGGAGCTCTTCGCGAGCTCCGCGCCTCCGCGCGAACCAACTAATGATGCGAGAAGGGAGGCAGCGACGGCGTCACTTCCACCACGGTCATCATGCCGCGGTCCTCGTGCGCGAGGATGTGGCAGTGGATGACGAAGTAGCCCGCGTAGTCGACGAAGCGGCTGCGCATCTTGAAGTAGCCGGGGATGATGATCTGGGCGCCACTGGCGTTGTTGATCGGGTTTCCAGCGGCGTCCGTGGCACCAAGTCCTGAGGGAATCGGGAACACGTCCCACCAGATCTGGTCCTTCGCCGAGGGGCCGGTTCCGTTGCAGGGCTTCCAGGCGTCGTCAGGCTTGGCGGCCTTCGGATCGAGATAGCACTGTCCGGCCCTGATGTTCGTGTTGTCCGTGACGTACCGCGGCGCGAGGAAGCTGTAGCTCAGTCCCTGGCTGGTGACCGACGCATTCGACGCCAGCGTCAGGTGCGTGTCGTCGGCAATCGCCTTCACTTTCGCGGTCTGGCCCGTGACTATGACGACGTCGTTGATGCGAAGCTGCGACAGGAAGGCCGTGCCGGTGCCGACGATGTTCGCGGAGCCGGATGTCGTGGCCACCGTGCCCGAACCGCTTGCGCTGGGCATCACGTCGTTCGGACGGAAGACCTCCACGACCTGGAACGGGTTGATGTGGATGTGGAAGGGATGGGAAATGAAAGTCGTGTTGTTCGTGATCTTCCACTGCTCAACCTTGTTGAGCAGGACCGTCACGCCCACCTTGCCGTCGAACGGCACACCGTTGATCGTGTGGATTGCGGCGGGATCGGTGGGGGGACCCTTGCCTGTGCTGAACTGCTGCGGCACGGTTTCGAAGGTGATCGTCTGCGTCCCTTTGACCTGGTCGTCGGTGATGTCGCCAAGGAACGGCGGGAACGTGGGGGCCGAGGCCATGAAGTCCATCGGCGGCGAGTAGGGGGGATCGGTGGCGTTGATCCTGACCGTGATCAGGTTGTTCTTGAAGGGAGTGCTCGGCGGAGTGATGTCTCCGGGATTGACCTCGTTATAGACCTGGATCGACGCGGTGCAGGGGCTCGTGCAACTATCGGGAGCCTTGACCAGCAGATCGGCGCGATTGCCCGCCGCGAGCAGGAATGAGCGATCCTGGCTGGCCTTGTAGTTCACGTCTTTGAACTGCACGCCGTCCTGCGCCAGTTGTCTCCAGTGGAAGCCGGCCGGCGGTCCGATGAAGTAAACGCCGGCGCGTGCGGACGTGTTGACGATGCGCCACATCTGCACTTCGCCTCGCCGCATCGTGACCACGGGATTCGTCCGCCCGTTGACGGAGAAATCGGGGCCCTTGTCCTGCCCGTTGGTGCCGGGTCCCATCAGGTTGGGCGATGTCCCGAACTGGTTGATCACCATGACCGGCACCTTGCGCGTGAACATCGGTCCGTACGCCTTGTAGGCATCGTTGATCTCATCGTCGTACAGACCCTCGATGATAAAGGCGCCCACCATGCCGTTGTTGATGTCGATCGTGGTCGAACCATGCTTGTGGGCGTGATACCAGTGCGTTCCCGGCGCCTGCCCCATCTGGAGGGGCACGTCCGACACGGAATCGTTGAGGATCGTGCTGGCCGAGCTGCCGTCTTTCTCCGCCGCGCCGCCCATGTTCATACCGGCGTGGCCGGCAGCCTGGGGGGGAACTCCGGGGTAGTCCGGGAGCCTGAAACAGTAAGGATACGAGCCGATGTAGTACTGCGGCCAGGCATGCATATCCAGTTGGGCCTGATTCACCGGCCACAGCGGCTTGCCGGCGCCGGGCTGTTTGTCGAAGTTCATGATCCTGGTCTTCTGATCATCGGTCCACGTGGTCGTCGGGAAGTCCGACCACTGCCGCGGCCACTCGACATGACTGCCCTTCCCCAGCTCCACTTCGCATTTCTGGAAGAAGGCGTCGAAGGCCGGCTTGACGCTCTCCGGCGTTACGACAGGCTTGCCCGTCTGCCGCAGGGAGGAGAGGATCTCGAGGAAGACGTTGTCGCCGGTCGAATTCGGATTCGTGTGCGTCCCGTGGAAATGGAGGTTCGCGGTGGTCGATCCGTGGAAGCAGTTCGGGTAAGTGTCGTGTCCGACGCCGCTCCCCGGGTAGAGCGAGTGTCCGTTGTTTCCGACGGCGGCGGACGAGTCGCAGGTCGACGTGTCGCCGAGGTCGATGGACTTGCCGAACACAGTGGGATTGACGTTGTTGAGGAAGGTCAGCTCGATGATGTCGCCGACCCGTGCGCGCAGCGTCGGTCCCGGCATCACATCGCCATAATCGGCGCCCGCGATCGGACCTGCATACGGCGGTACCGCATCGGGGCTGCGGAACGCGCGAACCCACTGCGGAAAGCAGCCGGGGAAAGACGCCGGATCGCCGGGCTGTGTTGATCCTCCGGCCGCGTTCTTGACCGGATAACGGGTACCAACACGATCGTACTCGCTGATCACGGTCATCGTGGCGTGGAGGATGTGGCTTCCGTTGGAAACGAGCTCCGGGATCTGCGGGAGCGGTTGTTGCGAAGGAAGACACTTGACCTGCGCTGTGGTCGTTGCCGCCGGCGTTTGCGCGCGCGACGGCGATGCCGGCAGCAGGATCACCGCGGCGGCGAAGGCCGCGGCGCACAGCACCCAGCCGGAAAGCTCTCGCCTTCCCGCCGCCGGTGGATGGTTCTTGCAAGGGTGAAGCTCGGGTTCATGTACGCTCATCGCATTCCTCTCTGAGGCCGGCTCTGCGGCCTGGAAACCTGTCGATGGTGGCGGCCGGACAACACGAAGCGCTCGCTCGTCAGGGATTGAGATTCACGACCGCCGTCACGACGATCTCGCCGGTCTCCGTCGGGTGATTGACGCAGTGATATGGGAGCGATGTCGGCGCCGCCTGGTTGACGTAGAAATCGGGTTTCGAGGAATCCTCGGGCAGAATCGGATTCGTCGTGAAGCTCCCGTCGTCGAGCACGACCTGGTGCGGCTGGTTTGTCGTGTTGTTCCACGTTACGAGAGAAAACTGGGGCACCGGCTGCGACTGCGGGGAAAACCCCCCTCCGGTGATCGTGATGGAAAAGTCGGGCATGATGATGATCCTCCCTCAAATGGTGCACGGCCATCTGCCGCCACCCTCCAAAACTACCTTCGGATTGAACCCTCTCTCTTGTAGGAGAGTCGTCGGACTGACGTTTCCCTACCATCCTCGGACGTCTTTCCCGGCCTGACCCGAGGTCGGACCTCTGGACGCTTCGCAGCGCCATCACTGATGGAAATACAGCTTGTCTGACCGGAACGGAGTTCCAGCATACACGCCTGATGAAGGCGAATGAACAGGCAGGTCGTCTCAGGATTGGATTCGGGAGATTAGACGACTCGCTGAGCGAGGCTGCCGGTCACAACTCCCATCTGGCGGCGAACGCCGCCCCGTCGAGCAATCGATGCTTCCAGGGCCGGCGGCGCCACTGGTCGAAGGAGACCTCCTGGCAATCCTTGCAATCATCGTCGTACGACTGCTTGAGTCTCGACGCCACGTCCGCGCCGACAAAGCCGACCGTGAGCTCGTCATTCAGCTCGAACGAACGGTCGTCGAAGTTCGTCGAACCGACACAGGACCACGATCCGTCGACGATCATCACCTTCTGATGGAGCAACGATCGCTGGTACTCGAAGATGCGTACGCCGTTTCCGAGGAGATCGCCGAAGTGGTGATGGCTGGCGTGCTCCACGAACGCTTGCTGCGCGCCGACCGCCTCGACCGCCGGCAGCATGATCCGTACGTCGACGCCACGGCGCACGGCCTTCTTGAGTGCCTCGATCGCATCGGCGTGCGGGAGAAAGAAGGGATTCTGGATGATCAACTCGCGGCGAGAGGCGTTGATGGCCAGATAGTAGAGAAGCTGCACCGCGGAAATGCTGCCCCTGGGAGAGGCGAACGCCACGTGTGCGTCCGTCGGCCCGACCGGCTCCAGCTCCGGAAAATACGTCTCTCCCGTGGGAACTTCACCCGTCTCCTCGATCCAGTTCTCGCAGAAGACGCCCTGCAGGGTCGTGACCACAGGACCCTCGGCACGAACGGCGATGTCGCGCCAGTGATCGCGGTCTTCGGCGTTTCCGCTCCACTCCTCCGCGATGCCATGGCCGCCGACATAGCCAATACGTCCGTCGATCACGGCGATCTTCCGGTGCGTCCGCAGATTCATCCGCCCCATGTTGCTGATCCGCGGCGGACGAAACTTGCGAACGTCGCATCCGGCCTCTTTCATCCCGGCGAGCAGGCCGCGATCCATCGTGCGGGATCCGGAGTAGTCGACCATCAGGCGCACCTCGACGCCGCGCCGCGCTGCCGCGGCCAGTGCGCCGCCCAGCCGCTGGCAGACCTCTCCGGTCCACCAGATGAACGACTCGATATGAATCGACCCCTCCGCGGCGGAGACGTCCTGGATCAGACGATCGAAGAACGCGCCGTTCTGGATCACCTCGACGCGGTTCCCGCGATCGATCGACCCCTCGGTCAAGCCGACGAAGGTCGGCAACATCGACTCGATGTCGCCCTCGCCGCTCACGTCGAAGTCCGTCTTTTTGCGGCGGCGATTACTCGTGTAGAGCAGGAGCCCGAGGGCTCCAATCACCGGAACGTGCCAGTCCCAGGCGGAACGGGGTCTTTTCAGCGTCATGACCTCCGGCTCAGCAATTTCGAGACCCGATGACAGATTCGAATGCCGCGATAGCGGCGCAAGAAGATAGCCAGGGGTGCGAGCGCTTTTTGCGAGCACCCCTGGTTGCTGAGTTCAGTGCATATCGTGCCGCGTCAGCGGCACTGGATCATCAAACGAAGATGCGTCGCGATTTCCAGTGCCGCTGACGCGGCACAAAAACGATGCCCCTCGTTACCAGGGGTTGCTCGCAAAAGGCGCTCGCACCCCTGGCTATCTTCTTCTGCCGCTAACGCGGCGCCTGGTCGTTCGCTTTAAAGTTTCGCGCGTATGGCTCCAGCCTGGGCTTCTTTGGGCTACTCCTGCTCCCCCAGGAGCCGCGCCTGATAGCGGCGGGAGAGCCGCAGGGTCTCGCCGTTCTTGAGCCGCACGATGTAGTCGCCGTGGAAGTGCGCCTCGACCTGTTTGACGGCGTCGATGTTCACGATACCGGAGCGGTGGATGCGGGCGAAGCGTTTCGGATCGAGCCGCCCTTCGAGGTTCACGAGGGTCCCGCGGATCAGGTGCGATCCGTCTGCGGTGTGAACGCGCACGTAGTTCCCCTCGGCGGTCAGATGGAACATGTCGCTCGTGGCCACGAAGAAGAGACGGTCTCCGTGCCGGACGACGATGCGCTCCAGATACGAAGAGGCGTGCGGAAGGGAGGCGATGAGACGGGCCAGCCGCTCCTGATCACCAGCCCGCCGCTCCGTCCGTTCGATGGCGCGATCGAGGGCTCGGTCGAACCGCTCCCGTGAAAACGGCTTGAGGAGGTAATCGACGGCGTGGACATCGAATGCCTTCAGCGCAAATTCGTCGAATGCCGTGGCGAAGACCACCGCCGGCATGGCCTCGGCGCCGATGGCCTCGATGGCCTCGAAGCCGTTCATGCCGGGCATCTGCACGTCGAGGACGACGACCTCCGGCTCGAGCGAGCGCACCGCATCGACGACTTCCAGTCCGTTTTCGGCCTCGGCCACGACCTCGATCCCTTCGCGGCCACTGAGATAGGACCGCACGATCCGGCGCGCGGGCGCCTCGTCATCCGCGATCAGCACGCGCGTGATCATGCGGCGCTCTCTCCGCCGGTATGCCACGGCAGTTCGATGGTCAGCCGCAGCCCTCCCTCGGGGCGGTTCAAGATGCCAAAACGATGTTGGTCGCCGTAGAGATGGCGGAGCCGTTCCATCGTGTTCGACAGTCCTATGCCGCGGCCGCTCCCCACCGCACCGTTCTCCATGAAACCAGGGGCGATACCCGGTCCGTTGTCTTCGATCGTGATCTCCAGATGGTCACCCTCCCGCCTGGCCGCCACGCGGATCTCCGCGCGCCGGGCATGATCGCTCAGCGAATGCGTAATCGAGTTCTCCACCAGCGGCTGGAGCAGCAGATGCGGCACGAGCGTCTCACTGACCGACGGCGGAAGGGAAATGTCGACGCAGAGACGCTCCTCGAAACGCGCCTTCATGACCGCCAGGTAACTGCCGAGGAACTCGATCTCCTCGCGAAGCGGAACCTCTTGTGATGCCGATGCACGCAAGGTGGCGCGCAGGAACTTCGACAGATGCTCCAGCATCGCCGTGGCGATCTCCGGTTCCTCCGCGACGTGCGAGGCGATCATGTTCAGCGCGTTGAAGAGAAAGTGCGGCTGGAGCTGCATCTTCAGCACGGAGAGCCGCGACTCGGTCAGCTCGCGCTCGAGCCGCGAGGCCGCGGCATCGCGCTGCCGGTTCGCGCGCGCGTAGGCCAGAAAGCGCAAGCCGCCGTAGAGCGCGATGTAGATGATGAGCTGCTTCTGCCCCTCCATCACGAAGCGATAGCGCATCGCGCCGTAGTCGTAGGTCCCCCATCCCAGGATGGCGTAGATCAACTCACGGCTGCCCCACATGAGCAGGGTGTGGCTGACCGCGAAGAGCAGGAAAAAGACGACGTGCAGCGGGATGCGCGTCACGAGGTTTCGTCGCTGGACCGGGAAGCGGTTGATGACGAAGACCAGCAGCGGCAGCAGCAGGAGAAAGGTGTATGCGCCGGTCATCTCCCACACGAACGGATACCTGGCCGGCCGAGCGCTCCCCTCGGAAAGCCAGCTGCTCTCCACGATGCTGAAGTTCAGCAGCCCGACCGCCGTCACCGCCGCGAACGCGAAGAGAGAACGTTTCCACCGCACGAGTGGAAGAGTACCTCTCCGGCCAACGCCCTTTGCTTCATCATGTGATGAGCGGAGCAGCGGCGTGACGAACGGCACCGGCACGGCCATCTATCCCGCCATCGCTCCGCTCGTCACAAACGTGTTGGCAATCCGCTCGTGACGAACCGAAGCTTCCCCGCATGAGCACTCTCGCCATCCCCACCTCGCCCACCCAGACGACCGTGCAGGCCCGGCTCGTGAGCGGCTCGACGATCGTCGCCTCGATCGCCGGCCTGCGATTCCTCTTTCACATGGCCACGGCAAACGTCTACGGCTTCTTCATCGACGAGCTCTATTTCCTCGCCTGCGGGCAGCACCTCGACTGGGGTTACGTCGACATGCCGCCGCTGACGGCATTTCAGGCCTGGCTCACGCGGCATCTGTTCGGAGACTCCCGCTGGTCGATACGACTCTTTCCGTCACTCGCGGCCGCGGGCCTTGTGCTCCTGGCTGGCGCGATCGTGCGGGAGCTCGGCGGCGGCCGCTTCGCCCAGATTCTCGCCGCGCTCGTGGTCTTCCTCGCACCCGGCAGCCTTGTCTTCTGCAGCTACCTGTCGATGAACTCCCTCGAGCCGGTGATCTGGGGAGGCCTGGCCCTGCTCGTGATCCGCATCCTCAAGGGAGGCCACCCGCGGCTCTGGCTGTGGTTCGGGGCGCTCTCCGGAATCGGTCTCTTGAACAAACACACGATGCTCGTCTACGGCTTCGCGCTGGTGATGGGCCTCGTGCTGACGGAAGACCGCAAGGTGATGTTCAACCGCTGGTTCGTGATCGCCGGCATCATCGCCTTCGTCATCTTCCTTCCGAATCTCGTCTGGGAGATCCGGCATCACTTCCCGCACCTCGAGCTGCTGGCAAACATCAAGCACAACGGCCGCGACGTGCAGATGAATCCGATCGTCTTCCTGCTGTGGGACGTGCTGCTCTTGAATCCTGCGACGGCACCGGTATGGATGGCGGGGCTGGTCGCTCTCGTCAGCGGCTCGCTGAAGCGCTTCCGTGCGCTCGGGTTTGCATGGATCGTCGCGTATCTCGTCCTGCTGGCGACGGGCGGACGCTTCTACTATCTCTTCTCCGCCTTCACTCCCCTCGTTGCCGCCGGCGCCATCGCGTTCGAGGGACTGACGGAGCGTGTCGGCCGCCCGTGGCTGCGGCCAGCCTATGCCGCGCTGATCGTCATCATTGGCGCTCTCATCGCCCCGAGCGCCGTCCCCGTGCTTCCGCCCGAGACCTATCTCCGATTTGCCGCGCTCACCCACCTCGGGCAGCCGCGGTTCGAGCATCGCGCCACGACCTCCATGCCGCAGCTCTTTGCCGACCGCCTGGGATGGCCGGAGATGGTCGCCACCGTGGCGCACGCCTATTACAGCCTGCCGCCGGACGTACGGGCCAAAACGGCGATCTTCGGCAATGACTTCGGCCAGTCCGGAGCGATCGACTACTACGGCCCGCGCTACGGCCTGCCGAAGTCGATCGGCGCGCATCTCACCAACTGGTACTGGGGCCCGCGCAACTACACCGGAGAGAGCGTGCTCGTGCTGGGTGACAACCGCGAGAGACTGGAAAGCCTGTTCGAGATCGTCAAACCGATGGGCCAGATCGGGAGCCCTTACGCCATGGATCAGGAGCACTTCACCCTGTTCCTCGCGCAAAAACCACGCGGCTGGACGATGCAGAGCGCGTGGGGGAGGTTGAAGAAGTTTGAGTGAGACCGGGGGCCGGGGGTCGGGAGTCGGGGATCGGAGTGGGGGGTGGGGAGTGGGGAGTGGTGGCATACGCGCTTAACTTAAAGCCAACTGCAAGT
>DATLWH010000248.1:0-5399 GCA_035576505.1 Thermoanaerobaculia bacterium
CGCCGCGGTGCTGGTGATCGTCCTCGGTATCGGCGGCTACATCTGGAAGAGCAGGCAGACCGCAACGCCGACCGTCGTGGCCAGCACCACGAGCGTCACCACCACCGCCCCGACGTCGACCGCGCCCATCCCGGCGGGTCAGGGCGTCCTTCTCCTCTCCGCCACGCCGTGGGGCGATCTCGAGAAGATCGTTGACAACAAGGGCAAATCGATCGACGTGACCGACGACGAACGTTCAACGCCGACACGCATCCCCCTCGATGCAGGCAAGTACACCGTCACCGTGGCCGGGCCGAATGGCACGAAACAGACGATCGACGTCAGTGTCGAAGCAGGCAAGCCGACGCGCAAGAAGCTCGAACTCGGAAACGTGAACTACGAAGAACTCGAAAAGGAAGTCGCGAAACCATGAGATCGACGCGCACCTTCACGATCGGATTCGCCTTACTGCTCGCCGCGAGTACGGCTCTGGCATCGTGGTACGACGACTACGACGCGGGACTCAACGCCGCCAGAAGCGGCCAGTGGGGGGTTGTCATTCAGAAGATGTCGGCCGCGATCAAGGGCAACTCAAAGGAAAACGACAAAGCGCGGACCTACGGCGCGATCTTCATCAGCTATCACCCCTACTACTACCGTGCAGTGGCCTATCTCAACACCGGGAAGTACGAGCAGGCGGTCTCCGATCTCGAGCAATCCAACGGGATCGGCGAGGAAAACCTCGGCTCGATCGAGACGCTCATGTCGCGCGCCAAGAGCAAGCTCGCGCAGGCGAGTGCACCGCAACCAGAACCGCAGCCGCAGCCGCAGCCGGTTACGCCCACGCCCCGGCCGCCGGTCCCCGTCCCGATGCCGGTGCAACCGTCGGCGCCGCTGATCGATCCCGCCCTCCGCCAACAGGCAGTGGCCGCCATCAACCGGGCCGAGACCCGCATCGCTGCCGCCCAGCAACGGAAGGCTGGGAACACGCCGCAGTACGCACAGGCCACGCAAGCCCTTGCCGATGCGCTCACCCGCAGCGCCAACCCGAGAACGAACGACGACCTGAATGCCGCCATCGCCTCGGCCGGAAACGCCGCCACGATCGCCGATCTCGCGCCGGCCCCGGGTGCGCCCATCCCGCCGCCCACCAGCATCCCGACACGTCCGACAGCGGCCAGCAACCTTGTGTTGGCCGATGCCTCGCACCGCGTTCGCGATGCCCTCGAGAGTTACTTCCGAGGGGACTTCGAAGAGGCGTCGACGAAGTTTAGGACTCTCTCCCGCGACATGCCGACGAACGGCTGGATCTGGGCCTTCCTTGGAGCGTCGCAGTACTCCCAGTACGCCTTCGAAGCGGACGACAGCTACAAGCGTGAGGCGATGGAGTCGTTCCGCAAGGCAAAGAACTCCCGCAGATGGAACGGCGGGTTACCGGAGAAGTACTTCTCCAAGAGGATCCGCAAGGTCTTCGACAACGCGAGTTAGGCCCTGACCGGCACGCCAACGACGCGATCGGAATCAGCGGGAGCGCCGCAACCGAGAGAATCCACCCTTGTGGAAAGTGCGTGATCTGACTGCTTGCTACTCGGTATGGCGAGTGAACTTGGGCCGCTGCTCTTCGCGCGCATCAAGGCGGACGGCCACGTACGCGAGCGTCATACTTAGAACGGCGGCCGCGAACAGCACCAACGCCGACACATGAGAACGCCGCACGATGAACTCGACCCCGGCAATTGCAGCGACCAGTACAGAGATCGCAAAATAGTGATGCAGGACGCTGAATATCAAGAGCGGCGGAAGCACGTACACGTCCCGGCGCAGTGCTAGCCCAACGGCGCCGAGAAGTGCGAGTTCGCCGACCAATGCAATCGACGCTACGCTCGCTCGCATTCGCATATCAGTGCCCGTTTACGGACGGAGTTACGACTTGAGGGCCATTGACCGGAATACGGTACATCATTCGTCTCAATTCGGGAAGCCCTTCCATCCGAATCGCTGCGAGGAGGACGGAGGGCTAAAGTTCCACTGGCAGTCTTCCCACGGATGGTTAATGTGGCCAGCCCACTATATCCAAGCATGTGCTAGACGTTGTAGCGTGACGTGTATTCGATCAATACGTGCTCGCGGTATGACGTCTTCGGCGGAGAATCTGCACCAGTGCGACGATTACAATCGCACGGTGCCAACCCCAGGCCGCGCCGCTCGCAGTCAGAACCGGCTGGTTCGGTTATCAGTCCTCCTCATCATTATAGAGCACATCCTTCTTGCGGATCTCCTTGAGATATTCCTCGAGTGGCCGTGCAGTGCCGGTCACGTGGAGTTGACCATTGGTCCGCACGACAATAGGCGCATTGCCGGCCAACCTCTGCGCTGGATGCCTTGTCATCAAATACTCGGCCGCGTCGTAGAAAAAAATCCAACACCATGAGAGCTCCATCGTCGCCTCGTCAACGATGACAGGAGTGAAGCCTTGTCGACGGCGTACTCCTTCTTGGAGATATGCAGCCGCCAGCGATCGAGCCTGTTCTTTAGTCAATTTGTGATCGTTAACAAGACTTCCTTCCATAGTTGACTGTCGATGGGACCTCGGCCACCGCGCTCACCCGAGGATCGCTGCTGATGAGCCGCGCGCGCACCGGCGTCATGGTCACCGCAAATTGTCGCACGCCGGCCGGATCGCCGGAGCCGGAGGAGCGGAGCTTCGGCTGGTCGGCGGCGCCGAGCGTGACGACGCCGCCGAGCAGAAGAAAGACCAGTACGGCGGTTCGTTTGATCATCATTTCACCGCACTCCGGAGCTGGTTTATGTGATACGCGAGAATGCTCACGCAGTGTGCCGGCGTAGTGCCGGTAAACGTGATGTGGCTGGTGAGCAGACTGAACACCGCCTGGTCGAGCGCGGCGCGCATGTCCCGTCTGGTGGATTGCCAGGATCCGTCCAGTGGGAGCGTTGTAGTCGGTCCAGCCGGCGGCGTAGGCCGGAAGATTGACCATGCTCCGCAGAGCGTCAATGGCCTTACGCAGCTCCTGCACGTGGGTGCCTCGTATACGGGTTCCCCGTACGATGTTCTCCGCGAACAACGTTGAGCCGTCACGGCTCAGTCGAGGGTACAGACGTTCTGCTGCGCTGATCGATAATCGTGAGCGTTCCCTCTGCCAACTCGCGAAGTTCAGCTTTGGACATATTCTGCGCCACAATATCTCGTAATGCCAATTCCGCGCGTGTACCTTGTAAATTTGTGCCGCGCACCTGCATTTCTTGTAAGATCATAACCAGTTCTGTCTTGTCGTTATCGTCGTTCACAGTATTAAGTTGAGATGCGATTGCGTCGGACGCCGGCAGCCCGTCGTCTGCAATTATTCGCCGTGCTCGAATTCTCGGAGCGCCACCGTCGTGTAAATAAATCACATAAACCTCTACTTTTTTACAGGGAGAAAGCGACGCAAAGTCACTAGGCAGACGCGCGCAACCGGTCAAGAGGCTCGTCGCGATAAACAGGAGTTTGACAGCGCTGTTTCTAGTCATCCTGAAACGCTCCCGAGAAGTCGTGAACACCATCGCCCTTTGGCTTTGGTTTTGGTTTTGGTTTTGGCTTTGGCTTCGGCTTTTGTTCGCCACTGTTGCCTAAGATGTTCTTGATCTGTTGCTTCTCCGCCTCTGTCAAAGGGAGACCATTCGCAATCTTCACGAGCAGTGATAGGTGGCCATTGAGGAACGTCTTCAACTTATCTTCGATCTTGTACTGCCCCGTTTCCAATCGATTCTTCCGGCCAAAGCCGTTCTTGCTCCCCTCCTTAAAGTAATCAAACAAGTACGACCCCTTGTAGCTGTCCTGCTGGATGACATGTCCAAGTTCGTGCGCTATCAGTCCGATGCCTGTCGAGCTCTCGTTTTGATACGCGTCGAAGGAATCGCTATTTAGGTAAATGGTGTCGTTGTACGTTGTGGCGTCGGCGTGACCGATTCCAGTCACCACCTGAGCCTGCATCCCTTTTTGCACGTCCACATGGGAGAAGTCTTGGCCGAAGAGATATCTATAGAAAGTCAGAAGATTCGCTGGAATCGGTTCGTTTCCGTCCGGATCAACGAGCGAGAGCGGGTTATTCAAAGTATAAGCATAGCGATCCCAGGTCTGCGGCTGGCTCGGATTACCATTATGCGAGTCCATCGATAAGAAACGGCCTAAACTCGCATTGTCATACCTAGCATGCATGTAATCCAACGTATGCCCATCCCCGGCCACGATGTCACGCTCATGACCCGTGAACTTCATCGCCTCCTCGGGAGTCTCGTGAGGAGTCAGGTTGATCTCCGCACCGAAGGGGTAGTACGCGTGCTCGGCTACCTTGACGTGGTTTGCGTCCGTGATCAGGCGGGGGGTGCCGAGGTGGTCCAGATGGTAGTGAAGCGTTCCGCTCGGTGAGGTTGTGGCCAGCAGGAGGCCGTCGCGCCACACGTAGTCTTTCACCCACTGGCGGTTCGTCATCGCGAAGTTCGCTCCGCCGGTCTCGACACTCGTGAACTCACGCAGAACCTTTTCGCTCTGATCCCGCACCGTCCACGTCCAGGATGCGCCACGCCGCACGGCGATCCGCTCGTCATCGGCGGTATAGACGAACTGACGGTCGTCGCTCCCGACGGTGGCCTGTGTCATCATCGCCGTCCCATCGTACACATAGACCGCGTCTGGGGCGCTACCGACGCCCGTGACCTTTGTGACGTTCCCCGCGGGATCGTACGTGACCGCTCCACCGTTGATCGTCAGGAGGCGGTTCGTGGTCGTGGGCGTGTCCAGCGTAACAGGCTGCGCGCAGGTCGTCTGCCCCAAACAGTTCGTCGCCCCCGTGGCCGTCTTTCGGTTCCCGAAGGCGTCGTAGGTGTAGTCCTCCTCCACTCCGCGGGTCAGGCTGACCTTCAGACGCCCTTCCAGGTCGTAGAAGTAGGTGTCAGAGCCGATCGCCGTGATGTTTCCGGAGCTGTCGTAGGCGTACACGCCGCTTTGCCCGTTGTCGCCATAGCCAGTCGTCTGGGTCGTGAAGCGTCGCGCTGACGAAACAGTGGCGGAAGGAGAAGGCTGTGTCTGGGGGGCCTCGGCCACCGCGCTCACGCGAGGATCGCTGCTGAGCAGCCGCGCGCGCGCCGTAGTCATGGTCACAGCAAATTGTCGCACGTCTGTCGAGGTGCCTGGCTCGACACGGGCTCCGTAGAGCACTGCCAGATCCCCCTTGATCGCGGCCAACTCCTCCGTTCCCCCATCGCCAGTCAGCGTGACCAGGTAGCGGCCGGTGCCGGAATCGCCGGGGCCGGAGGAGCGGAACTTCGGCTGGTCGGCAGCGCCGAGCGTGACTGCGCCGCCAAGCAGAAGAAAGACCAGTACGGCGGTTCGTTTGATCATCATTTCACCGCATTCCGGAGCT
>DATLWH010000249.1:0-4807 GCA_035576505.1 Thermoanaerobaculia bacterium
CTGGTGCGTGACGAATACGAGCGTGACCCCGCGGTACTTCATCTCCTGAATCTTGGCTACGCACTTGGCGGAGAACTCTTCATCGCCAACTGAGAGCACCTCGTCGATCAGCAACACATCGGGATCGACATGAACGGCAACGGCGAACCCGAGGCGGACGTACATCCCCGAGGAGTAGGTTTTGACCGGTTGATCGATGAACTCGGGGATGCCGGAGAACGCGACGATCTGGTCGAAACGTGCCTCGATCTCGCGCCGTGACAGACCGAGCATGATGCCGTTGATGTAGATGTTCTCGCGGCCGGTGATCTCGGGATGGAATCCTGCGCCGAGCTCGATGAGCGCGGCCACGCGGCCGTTGACACGCACACTGCCGGTGGTCGGCTTGAGGATCCCCGAGATCAATTTCAGAAGTGTCGATTTTCCCGAGCCGTTGCGCCCGATGATGCCGAAGGCCTCACCGCGATCGACAGCGAACGAAACATCCCGAACCGCTTCCACGCTCGTCTCCGGCGTCAGCGCCATGTCGCGCTTGAGCAGCGCGCTCTTGAGCGTCGCGAACTGCGACCCTCGGCCCCAGAGACGGTAGGACTTGGAGACGTTGGTTAAGGCGATGGAGTAGTCAGACACTTCGATGATTATGGTTGCTGAGTTGCTGAGTTGCTAGGTTGCTCGGGCCGAAGCACCCAGCAACTCAGGACCTCAGCAACCCAGCAACCGCCTATATCGCCTCCGCCAACGTGTCCCGCAACCTGCCGAACACGGTGATGCCCATGACTACTGACACGAACGCGTAGGCGATCATCAGCAGCGTGTCGGCCAAGCCTGGCAGATGGCCGAAGAAGAGCACGTCCTGATACGACACCACGAAGGGTGTCATCGGATTCAGACGGAGCAGCGCGCGGAAGGGTCGGGAGGCGACGCGGTCGATGAGGTAAAGGATTGGCGTGACGAAGAAGCCGAGCTGCATCAGGTTCGTGAGGATGTCGCGCAGGTCGCGGAATAGAACAGACGCTGACGCTACGGTCATGGCGATCCCGGCAACGAAGAGCGTCTGCAGGATCATCAGGAATGGCACCAGAAACATCGTGGCGCTCAGCGTGATATCACCATGCAGCGCGAAGGCGACCGTGGCGATGAGGAGGATCGGCATCGCCAGCGCGAAGTGCACCAGATGCGATGCCACGGTGACGAGCGGTAAGGCCTCGGCTGGAAACATCACCTTCTTGATCAGCCCCGCATTCGAGGAGATCGCCGTCGTCGACTCCAGCACCGCCGCGGCGAAAAAGGTCCAGGGCAGGATTCCGGCGAAGAGAAAGAGCGGATAGGGATGGATCACGTTCGACGGAAAGAAGAAAGTGAAGACGACCGTGTAGACCGTGAGCAGAAGCAGCGGGTTGGCAAGCGACCAGAAGAACCCGAGGATCGAACCGCGGTAACGCGCTTTCAGATCGCGCGCCGTGAGCGCGGCAATGAGCTGCCTGTAACGATAAAGGGTGCGGAGCTCGTCCACGTGTTGAGTGTATCTTGCAGCGCTTTGCCAGTTGTCGGTGTCTGTTGCCCGCGCCGTGCGCGGCGGACCGCGATTACGCGTCTTCAGTGACGATCAGCATCAGCGTCGTGCCGCCGATCTGGAACTCGGACTTGTCCTGTAGTTCGAGAGGAGCCGTCAGCTTCTCGCCATCGACGAGCGTGCCGTTGGTCGACTTCAGATCTTCCAGGATCACGGATTGGTCAGTGATCTGGAGCGCGGCGTGCTGGCGCGATGCTTCGTTGTCGTTGATGGTCAGGTCGGCGCCGGAGCGCCCGATGGTGATGCGTGGCTTCTCGATGCGATAGACCATGCCTCCGTCGGCGCCGGCGATCACCGCGATCGAAAAGCGTCTGCCCGTCGGGAGCTGGGTGACCGGAACCGGATCCGTGGTCTCCCGCTTCGGCAGCGGCGCCTGCGCGGTCTTGTCCTGAGTCTCGGGCGCGCGAGTACGCGTCTCGTCGTGACGAGCCGCGGTGGAGTCACCAATGGAAGCTTCGGGTCTGGGAGCGAAAGCAGGGTTCTGGATATCGAAGATGCTGGCGCATTTGGCGCACTTGATTTTCTTCGAAGGCTTCCGCTCGAAGCGCTCTTCGTCGTATTGATACCGCGCGTGACAATTTGTGCACTCGATGATCAACGGGCAACCTCGCGGCAGGGAAGTGGCGCGACGATAACAGAGCGTTCGGCTCGTAGCCAACCCTGTTCGTCACTTCAGCAATGCACGAGCTCGCGGGCGTCCTGCGTCGCTCACCGAGGGAGCGGCACGTGCTGTGGGCGCGCCGGCACGATGATCCGCGCGGCTACGCCCACCGGGACGTGCACTTCTGGCGCCCTACGCCAGCTTTGCCATCGCCTCTTCCACCTGCTCCGGCGTCGGCATGAGAGGCTCGACAACCTGCCCTTTGAACCAGTCGAACTCGCCCTTCAGCAGGTGTGTTACCAGGCGGTAGGCGGCGTCATCGTGGTCGGTGAAGAGGTTGTGGAAGTTGGCGTCGATGCGCATTCTGGCCTCGCGGCAGAAGACGTCCGCGAGGTCGATGGCGTTCTTTTTCTCGGCGCCGCCCTTCTTGACCAGCATGGTCGCATAGCTGATCGCGGCGGCCATGGCGAAAAGATCGGTTCCGATGTCGACGATGCGGAAGAGCACCATCTGCTTGCGCTCCAGCTTTGCCTGGAGCCGCATCATGGCGTGGAAGATGGAGCGTGAGAGGTGGCGTGATGCGCGCTCGATGTAGCCCATATGCCCGGAAAGCTTTCCGAACTCGCCGAACTTCGGGAAGTGCGACCAGCCGATGTAGCGCGACGGATACCAGGCCGCGTAATGCACGCCCGCTTTCGCCGCGGCGCCGAGCTTCTCGCCCATCGGCGTTTCGGGCTGCAGGATCTTGAAGCCGCGCTTCATGTGGGGATCGACCGCTTCGCGGGCGATGAAAAGGTGCTGGATCTCGCTGGTCCCTTCGAAGATGCGGTTGATGCGCATGTCGCGCATGATCCGTTCGACCGGGTAGCCCTTTTCGCCGCGCGCCTGCAGCGACTGTGCGGTCTCGTACCCGCGTCCGCCGCGGATCTGCACGAGATGATCGGAGATCTGCCAGGCCACCTCGGTGTTAAAGAGCTTGGCCATCGCCGCTTCGAGCCGGAGATCGACGTTGCCGCGGTCTGCCAGACCCGAGGTCAGCCAGACGATCGCTTCCATCGCGAACGTGTGCGACGCGATCCAGGCGATCTTTGCCGCGATCGCTTCATGCTTGCCGATCGGCGAGCCCCACTGCACCCGCTCGTTCGACCAGTCCTTGGCGATGTCGAGCATCTTCCGGCCCGCGGCGGCGCAGCCGGCCGGGATCGTCAGGCGGCCGGTGTTCAGGGTAATCAACGCGAGCTTCAGGCCGAGGCCCTCGCCCCAGAGAAGGTTCTCATTCGGAACGTAGACGTTGTCGAACTTCAGCAGGCCGTTGCCGATGCCGCGCAACCCCATGAACTGGCAGCGGTGCTCGATCGAGAAGCCGGGGGAATTCGTTTCGACGATGAACGCCGTGATCTGCTTCTTTTCTTTGCCCTTGACGATCTTCGGCGCCGTCTTCGCCATCACCACGAGGAGCTCGGCCTTCGTGCCGTTCGTGCACCAGAGCTTCTCGCCGTTGATGATCCAGCCCTTACCGTCGGGCGACTTGACCGCGCTCGTCTCCATTTTGGCGGGATCGGAGCCGACTCCCGGCTCGGTCAGAGCGAATGCGGATATGGCACCTTTGGCCAGGCGCGGGAGGTACTTCTTCTTCTGCTCTTCCGTGCCGAAGAGCTTGAGCGGTTGAGGCACGCCGATCGACTGATGCGCGGAAAGCCACGCCACGGTGGAACCGCACCACGTGGCCACGAGGCCGATGGCACGGTTGTAGTTCGTGGCGGTAAAGCCGAGGCCACCGTATTCTTTCGGGATTTTCATCCCCCAGGCGCCGAGCTGGTTGAGACCGTCGAAGAGCGAGTAGTCATACTCACCCTGTTCGTCGATTTTGTCGGCGTCGACGTTCTCCGCGAGGAAACGCTCCAGACGACCGAGGAAGTCGTCCGCTTCCGCTTTGTCCGCCTCAGGCTGTTGCGGAAAGGGATGGATGAGATCGAGATTCAGTTTGCCGAGAAAAAGGTCACCGACGAACGACGGCTTTTCCCACTCGGTCTCTCGCGCACCCTCGGCGACGTCCATCGCATCGACGGCGCCCTGTGATTTGACTTCGGCCATGGTGAAAAACTCCTTTGGCTGGGGCTGATTACACAAATCGTTCCGCCTGCTGAAAGCAGGTGTCTGGCAGTATGAATGAACGCTCATTCAGTGTCAACCGGCACGGTTCAACCAGTAGAAAGTTGCGGATCACTTACACTCTCGCCCATGAAGAACGGCCCTACGACCGATCTCGTCATCGCCCCCGAGGTCGAAGCGATCGTCGAAGACCGGAGCCTGCTCAGCTCCCCGCGCCCGACAGTCGACCGGGAGCGTCTGCAACACCACCTTCGCGAAGCGCTGAAGCTTCTTCACGTAGACATGCAGGATGAGAACATCGTCGACACGCCGCGACGCTGGGCCGAGTCTCTCGTGACGATGACGAGCGGCTACGACTACACCGACGTGAAGAAACTGACCACGCTCTTCCGCAAAGCCTGCTCGACAACAGACGAGCAGTGTCAGAACCTCGTCGTGATCGGCGGAACGTACAAAACGCTCTGCGCCCACCACATCCTGCCGTTCTTCGGACATTTCATCGTCGGCTACATCCCGGAGCG
>DATLWH010000250.1:0-2137 GCA_035576505.1 Thermoanaerobaculia bacterium
GGAGAAGGAGGCCATCGCCCGGATGCCGCCGGTCGAGGCGGATCTGAAGCGCGAGTTCGGAATCGCCGCCACCGAGGGAGACAACCGCGCGCTCAACGACCTGCTCATGCGTCCCGCGCTGAATGTCCGCGGCATTCAGTCGGGACATGTCGGCGCACTGGCGTCGAACACCATCCAGACCGAGGCCCAGGCATCGCTCGACTTCCGTCTCGTGCCCGAGGAGACGCCGGAGTCTGTGAAGAGAATCGTCGAACGACACATCGAAGCGCAGGGCTACACGATCGTCCGAAGCACGCCCGACGCGGCCATGCGCCTCGACCACTCCAAGATCGCCAAGATCACATGGGGTCCGGGCTACCCCGCGGCGCGCACGCCGCTCGATCTTCAGCTCTCGCGCCAGATCACAACGATCATGACGGCAGCCGGCCACGAGCCGGTGCTCGTCCCGACCCTCGGCGGCAGCATTCCGATGTACCTCTTCCAGCAACCCGCCAACACGCCGGTGCTCATCCTCCCCATCGCCAACCACGACGACAACCAGCACGCCGCGAACGAGAATCTGCGGTTGCAGAATCTGTGGGATGGGATCGATGTGTATGTGGCGCTGTTCGAGGGGTTGAAGTGAGGGCAGGACCCCACGCATACTCTAACGCAGACCGAGTTCAATAACTCGGAGCCTCCTCGCTCCTCCGCGCCGATTGGCCGCATTCCAAGGATATTTCACCACTTCGGAAGTGCGGCCTATCTGAAAACACAGATCAGAGGAGGTAGGGATTTCATACTCGCCGTCACTCCCTAGTTGTGAGCACACGCTCATGTTCGCAGCCCCGAGGAGGTAGCCAGCAGATGACGGAAGCCACGACCAAGGTCGAGAAGTGTCTCGCCGAACTTGCCCAAACATCGCTCATGTGCAGCGCAGGTGCTGACAGCATGCTTGAGTACTATCGGAGGAGGGCAGGTCAAAAGCGGCTTCTCTTCCGCACCGCGAGCATCATGTTGATAGCGCTCAGCGCGTCGCTGCCAGCCGTGGCGGCGTTTGGCCAGCATCTGCCGATAAATAAAGATATTGTCCTGAGCTTGATGTCGGCCGGAATAGCCTTTCTAACGGGGCTCCTTTCGCATTTCCGTTGGGAGGTTGGCTGGCGGTCTCAAACAGAGGCCCTTTTCGCGCTCAAGGCGGAGAAAGCGGCATGGGACTCTGCCGTTGTATTCGCCAAGATTCACCCAAACGACGAACATGCGGTCAAGCTGCTTACTCATGCATTTGAGCAGTTTAGAGTTCGAACATTTGATATCGCGCGCGAGGAGAGAGGCAAATTCTTCAAAACCGCACAACCTCCTGGCATCAAAGTACCGGCAGAATGAAGAGTGTTCGCGATTCGGAAGGTCAGGCCCGACTCGCGGATAACCCACCGAAAAATCGCGGACTCAAAACATCGTATTGGGATTCGCAGATTCTTCCGGCACGCGCTGCAGCACATCCCAGTGCTCGACCACGTTGCCGTTGTCGTCGAGGCGGAAGATGTCGATGCCGGCCCAGTCAGTGTCGCCGGGCCACTCCTGCCGGCAGTGCAGCACGACGTAGCTCTCCTCGGCGATGACGCGTTTGAACTCGACGCGCTTTCCCGGGTACTCGGCAGCCATGCGCACGAAGTAGTCGATGAATGCCTGTTTTCCGTCGCCTACGTCGGGGTTGTGCTGGGTGTACGTGTCGCCCGCGTAGAGCGCGATGGCCTCGGCGGGGCGGCATTGGTTGAACATCAGGTCGTAGAAGGCGACCACGGTTCGTTTGTTCTGTTCGATCTGGTCGGCGGGCATGGCGTCAGTTTATCTCGCGGCGCCGAGACCCTTCGACTCCGCTCAGGGCAGGCTTCGCCGGGCCAGCCGGCGAGGACGCCAGCGCTCCGGGTACGCCGGCGCTCCGGTGAATACCGGCGCTCCGTTACACTCAAGCCATGACCAAAGCGCGGCTGGAGGCGTTCAGCGACGGCGTGATCGCCATCCTCATCACGATCATGGTGCTGGAGCTGCGGGTGCCGCATGGGACGGACCTCGGC
This sequence comes from Thermoanaerobaculia bacterium, assembly GCA_035576505.1. Classification (GTDB taxonomy): domain Bacteria; phylum Acidobacteriota; class Thermoanaerobaculia; order Gp7-AA8; family Gp7-AA8; genus JADGNZ01. Next base: position 2,058 of record DATLWH010000250.1, read on the forward strand.
GCGCTGCGGCCTCTCATCCCGCTGCTGCTCACCTACACGCTCAGCTTCATCTTCCTGGCCATCTACTGGAACAACCACCA
>DATLWH010000251.1:0-4195 GCA_035576505.1 Thermoanaerobaculia bacterium
CTTGGGTAGTTTCTTGGGTAGTTTCTTGGGTAGCGACCGCCATGAACGGCAGCTCCACCCACAAGCCGTTGTCCCACCGGAACTCCGGCATTGGCGAGCCATGCGCAGCGCAGGCGTCGCGGATCAGGTCAATGCCTCGGCCCCACGATTCCAGCAGAGCCGCCCGGAAGAACACGCTGGCGATATCGGGGTTGTATGGCACCGAGGCGTGTTTGGCGGTCAGCTCATCGAGGGTCCAGTCCGGCGGCAGATGGCCAGGGTTCCAGATCATCAGTTTGGTGTCGTAGACGCTGATCTGGATCGGGATGTTGGACGCATAGTCCTTGTGGGCGATGGCGTTGATCAGGGCCTCGCGCAATGCCGGTTCCGGAATGGGATAGGTCTCCACGCGCTGCACTCCCTCGTAGGAGATCCAGGCGCGCAGGTACTTCGTCAGAAGCAAGTCGAGCGTGCGGTCAACCTGCGCCATCAGGTCTCCGTGGATCTCGTCCTGGTAACGCAGGTCGGAATCGGTACGGAAATAGCCGATCTTCACGTAGGCGCCCGTGACGAGGCGCTCCGGATCGTCGAGAAACAGGAGCAGTGCCGCACGTTTCAGATAGCTCTTCTCGAACAGCCGCAGCTTGTTCAGCATCACATCATCCGCCTCGGCGAGCAGCTCGGCGGGAACACGTTTGCTGCGTGCGGCGCGCTTGCGAAACCCGGCCAGCGCAGCCGCGGAGAGATCGGCCATGCTGAAGTCGGGCACAGGCACGCCATCCCAGTGCCGCCCCTGTCTGCGCAACAGGAATTGATCCAGCGCCGCCCCTTTGAACGTCTGGGTGGTGCTGCCGCTGCGGTAGTAGTACTCGCCCCTGTAGCTGATCGGGTTGGGATAGGCGGGAACCGTGATTTCCAGGTACTCCCGGCCGGTCTCGCTGCGCAGATTCACATCCACCATGATGCCGAGGAGGTCGCGAACCTTGTTCGGCAGTTCTTGCAGCAGACGGCGTGCATTGCCGATGCCGGTAACCTCGCCGCGGTCATTGCGGCCGATGACCAGCACACCGCCGTCCGCGTTGGCGAACCCGCAGATCGAGCGAAGCGCGTCGTCGCGCCACGATTCCTTCCACTCGATGTGCTGGTGTTCTTTCATACTAGGCGAATGCTACCGGTCAGCAGTTGCTGCATCATGCCCTGTTTGAGGGCTCGGGATTTGGCGAGTTTGGTCTCTAGCGCGACGATTTCGGTCTCCATGTCCGAAAGGACTAGTGCGATGGCCACCTGCTCGGGAAGTCGCGGCACCACGAACTCTCTTTCTTTCAGAAACTTGAAGTGACGGTTGTACCCCGTGGGCTGAATTCCCTTATGCTGCAGCTGAAGGGCGTGGAAGCGAGCGCATTGTCCGTCCTTCGGCTCCAATACTTGCGTCCCGTCTGCGCCAATCAGGAAGTCAAAATTGATGAACTTCACGATACACGTGTGATCACCGAACACGATCACGCCGCCTTCGGGACATCGGAATCGCTTATCGTCGTTGTCAGAATGCGCGACGACGTGCAGCTTCCCTTGGTCAACGACTGGATATCGACCTGTCGTTTGGTAGCGGGCTGTCTGGATCTGATGCGGTTTGGCGTTCACTCGTGACAAGACACTGCCAAACGATCGCACCTCCCATTTCTCTCTGAACCCCGTAAGGCGTTTCTTGCCGGTGAGCAATTCCTGCATGGCGCCTTGTTTGATCTGACGCTTCTTGGCGAGGAGTTGCTCCAGGGATTCGATGAGGGCATCCGCATCGCTCAAAGCCTCGGCGATTGATTCTTGCTCAACCGCTTCAGAGGGCCACGCCAACCGCAACTTCTGGAAGCGACTGACGCCAAGGTGCGCCACAGACGTCGTTTGAAGGGCAATTTTTGTGAAAACACCACTCTTCTGGCAATGCCGGAACAATTGGGCAGCAAAAGCTCCTGACACTCCTTCTCGCGCTCGAAAGCGAACCAACTGATTCTGAATAGCACAGGGTTCTGGATACTCCTCCTTGTACATCGCACATCTGCCGACTAGGTCTATGCTCTGACCCTCGTTAAGCAAAACGTCGCCATCGCGCACGCGATACCGCGAGAACTCGACGTCGGTCATTGGCATCCGAAGTACGTCTTCTAGATCGAACCTACCGTCGAATACATTCTTGGTACGTAAATACGGCCTTTGCAAGCCTGCTCCTCGTACAGCCAATGCCTTACCCGCTCGGACATCGCCTTGTGCGTCGACAGTTGTTACTTCCCAATCGTCTGGTATGACGCCCAAGTCGCTCCGCTTGTAGCCGCTTCTCAGTTGCACGCGAATCCCATCCTTTCCAGATGGCGGTTCACCTTGGCCTCCAACTCGGTTACGCGTTCGACGATCAGCGGTAGCGGTGCTTCGTAACGCTCAGCCAGCTCCTTTACGCGCTGCGTGATCTCGTGGCTTATCCGTTCCATCTCGCCATGGATCATGGCGTTGAGCGCGGCGAGCCACTTGTCGTCCACCGCCAGCGCCTTGATCTCCTCCTCGGTAAGGTTCGGGTACTTTGCATAGGCAAGGGCGTCGAGCGCGGCCTCGGCGTCCTTGAGGCGCTTCTTGAGATCAGCCTCGTCGGCGTTGAGCGTCAGCCACGCATTGAGCGCCGCAGCCTCGTCCTTCAACTCCTTATCGCCTTTGATCTCTTTAAGCCGCGCAGCAACGTTGGCTTTGTTCACCTTGTCGAATTCGGCAAAAGCCCCTTCCTCTCCGCCGTGCTCCTCTTCCATCTCAGTCAGACGCGCGGTAACGCTCTCCAACCCAGCGGCAAGCGCGTCGATGGCCGCCTGCTCCTTGGCGAAGTAACACGTGACGATGAGAGGCTTGGGGATCAGATCGCAGGTCCAGCCTTTATCTTTCTCCTTCCCTTTCTTGTCCTTCTCGATGATGCGCGTCGTCTCCGCCTTCCACCCTTCGGCGGATATCAGGTACACGTCGTCCTGCATCGTCTCCGCCCAGTAATCCATCAGGTGCTGGTAAACGTCGTACGCGTCGATGAGCGGCTTGCCGAGGTAGTGGGCGAGCAGTTCCTCGGCCAGCGCGGCGATGACCTCTTTCGGATTGCAGCCGGCCTGCAAAGCTTTGAGCGACGCGCGGCTCTTCTGCCGCCATATATCGAAATGGGCGTTCATCCCGGCAATAAACGTCGCGAACTCCACGTGCTCGTAGATCGTCGACTTGATCGCCGCCTTCTCAACGGCCAGGTCGAGGTAGCCCGGCCGGCGTCCCTTGAACAGCGCGTGCCGCAGTTGCGGGCAGACGGCCCAGTAGCGCTCTAGGGCATCGACGTCGGTGACGGGGATGCCGCCCCGGAGATGGCCGTCGATGTCCTGCACATCCTCGGGCGTCTGGCTGTCGATGTAGCGCGGCAGGTTGAGGTTGAAGTCGTTCTTCTCGATCTCCTCGAACGACACCATCCGCGAGTATCGCGGCACCTCGAACCGTCTGTTGAAGACATCGACGATCTTGTGGATATCCATATCGCGCAACCGGTTCTTCGGACCGTCTTTCATGAAGCCGCCCGATGCGTCGATCATGAAGATGCCCTTTCGGGCCTGAGCATCCTCCTTGTCGACCACCACGATGCAAGCCGGGATGCCGGTGCCGTAGAAGAGGTTCGCGGGCAGGCCGATGATCCCCTTGATGTAGCCCTTGCGCACGAGATTGCGACGGATATCGCCCTCGGCGTTGCCGCGGAACAACACGCCGTGCGGCAGAATGCACGCACCTTTGCCGGTGCTCTTCAGCGAGCGGATGATGTGCAGCAGGTAGGCATAGTCGCCCTGCTTACCTGGAGGCGTTCCGAAGGGTTTGAAGCGATCGAAGGGATCGTTTTGCAAGTCGATCCCGTTGCTCCAGCGTTTGTCGGAGAACGGTGGATTGGCGACGACATAGTCGAAGGTCTTGAGCGTGTCGCCGTCCATGAATTTCGGATCGGCGAGCGTGTTCCCCTGCATGACCAGCGCCTCGGCATTGTCATGGAGAATCATGTTCATGCGGGCCAGGCCGCTTGTGGCAGCATCCTTTTCCTGGCCGTAAATCGTCACTTTCGTCCTGGCCTCGTCAGCAACCTTCAAAAGTAGCGACCCCGACCCGCATGTTGGATCGTAGACCGTGGTGGACGCGCTGGTCTTCGCGCTCCGGATGCCGATGATCT
>DATLWH010000252.1:0-4072 GCA_035576505.1 Thermoanaerobaculia bacterium
GGTTGCCGGCGCGCTCGTATGCCGCGCGTTCCTCGACAGCCTCGGGAGGGAGGTCGTCGACAGCGATCGTGAGATGCTGCAACTCGGCGAGTTTTTCGCTGGTCCAGGGAAACGAGGACAAGGGAACATGCTGCCCAGGCCCCCGCACGGCATTCGGATCGGCGTTCCACTCGTGCGCCAACACCGCGGTTTGACCGTCGTCCGAAAGCATGTAGATGTAGGCGCGGTCGGCGCCGACAAAAAGGCCAACGCTCTCGAGCGCCTTTGCGACCTCACCATCGAGGTCAGCGGCGGCGACGTTGATGAAGTTCGTGGAGATCCCGGAGACCAGCGTCTCGAAGGCGAGGCGATGCTCGAGCAGCTCCTGAGTCTGCCTCGAATCGGAGTCCAGATTCGTCGAATTCCGCTCGGACAATGAGATTTCCCTCGCGGATCATAGCCTCTCAGTCGAATAGATCGTCCTGTTCTAGAATCGTCGCATGCGAATCCTTCTTGCCGCCGCCGTCTTCGCTCTTGCCGCATGCTCTTCCTCGGCTCCGGCCGCTGCACCGAAACAAAAGGTGCAGATCCCTGCACCCGACTTCGAGCTTCGCCAGATCGTGGGACCGCCCGAGCTCAACTACGTGGAGGGACCGATGGAGGTGAAGTTCCGCCTCGACATCGGTGACCGGGCGGACGTTCCGATCACCTTGAGCCGGGTCGAGATCATGACCGTGAATCCGCCGGGAGGTGCGTACACGCTCGATCGCGGGCGTCGCTCCTACTATTTTCATAAAACGATCGACGCGCACCAGGCTGTCTCGATCGAGTTCTGGGCGAAGGCCTTCGGCTACGGGAAGAACCCGCGAGAAAACGAGCCGGTCACCATCCGCGGCACGCTCTACTTCGAGACGCCCAACGGTTACTACAACCAGGTGTTCATGAAGGAGATCGGACAGTATCCCGGGCAGAACGATTGACGCGGTTTCGCGTCAGAACCACGAGCTCCCAGACAGGACACACGAGCGACCTGACCTCACCTCAGTTTCTGCTGCAGCATCCATTTCACCATCGACGCGTCACCGTACGCGTCATCCCACACGTCGTGGCCGCCGTTCGCATACTCGGTGTATTGGACGTTCCCCCCGGCGCTGCGAAGTGCGGCCACCATCGCTCGTGACTCGGTCACCGGCACGATGTCATCCATCGCACCGTGGAAGGCCCAAACCGGAGTGCGGCCGATCTCTCCGGCCAAGGTCGCGTAGGGATTGCGCGCGCCGATGATGCGGGCGATGTCGGGCGGCGGATCGCTTGGGAATGGATCGTCGAGATGACGGGCCACTCCTCCGCAGACCGGCAAGAGCGCGGCCCACATGCGGTTGTGCCGAGCCATGTACCAGGTGCCGGCGCCGCCCATGGAGACCCCGGTGAGGTAAACACGGCTCTGGTCTCCATGGAACTCCCGGGTGACGCTGTTCAATTCGGCCAGGGCCATCGACTCCATCTCGCCGTACCACTCACGGCCGGTGTCGCACTGCGGAAAGACGGCGATGACTTTGTATCTCTCGCCGTAACGCTCGAGCGCGGGAGCAAGGCCGACAGTCACCTGCTGTACGTTATCGGTACCTCGCTCACCGCTGCCATGCAGGTAGAGCACGACCGGCCAGCGGTGGAGCTTCGTGTAGTGGTGCGGCAGCCAGACTCGGTATTTGTAGGTGTGATCGCCGACCGTAATCTCGCGCTCCAGAAATTGCGAGTGTCGCGTGCAGCCGCAGAGCGCCAGCGCCGTGAGAAGAACGAGGAAGATGTGTCTGACGTTCACTACTCGAACAGATCGTACTCGGCGACCGGAAGCGGCTCATGCTCGACATCCGAACGCCACATTTCGAAAACGTATAGGTCCCAGTGCAGCAGGAACACCTCACGGGCCATCTCCCACCGCGCGGTGAGGCCTGGGACGAGTCCGCGCTTGTTCTCTTTGATGAGATGCCCGAGGGCGTAGATCACGGTCTGCTGCTGCCGGTAGTCGGCGCGCGAACAGAAGAAATTCAGCGCCGCCTCGATCTTGAATCGTTCCTGGTAACGGAGCGGGACCGTCTCCCACACGGAGCGGCGCATCACGCGGATGCCCGAAAGAACGGGGCCGACCTTCATCTGCAGATGGAAGAAGTTGCGGATCGGGCCGCGGTTGCGGACGCCGATGTTCATGTCGCACTCGTCCTTCAGGACAGGCCGCACAAGCGACTCGATGTGCCTGTCAGTGAGGTTGAACATGTCGCCGTCGACGAAAAAGAGAATGTCATGACGCGCGTAATCAACTCCGACGCGCATGGCGTAGCCCTTGCCGCGATTCTCGCGGAGCGCGATCGTGGTGACATCGAACGAGCGTGCGATCTCGACCGTGCGGTCGGTCGATCCGTCGCTGACGACGATGATCTCGTCGATCAGGGGGCTCTTCGTGAGAACGCCAAGCACCTCAGCGATCGTTTTCTCTTCGTTGTACGCTGCGATGATTGCCGAGATCAATCAACTCTCCTAAGTAATCTGGCGAGGGGTGCAACAGCCAGACCATACCACAGCGAAAACGAGTGTCGTGAGCCGGGTGCCGGGGGTCGGAGCGCTGGGCCGGAGCGTTGCATAGAATGGTGGTTGTCATGAAACGAACGTCGATCGGCACAATCCTGTTCCCGGCGATCTGCATCGTAACGGCGGCGATGTTGCTCTCGCTCTCCGGATGCCGGTCGCTGGCGGGTCTGGATATCGTCAACCCGAGTTATACGTTGCGAGGCGTCGTGCCGCACGTGGCCATCGCCCTCCCGCTCTCAGCGTCGGCCATCGATTTCGACATCACGATCGGAGTCGATAATCCCAATCCCGTCGGGTTGCATCTCGAATGGCTCGATTTCGATCTCGCGATCAACGACACCCCGGTCCTCACCAGCGTCCGCGCCGATCAGGGCGTCAACATCCCCGCGCATGGAGTGGGCGACGTTCACCTGCGCACGCGGGTCGGCTACGCCAACCTCAAGGAGCTCTTCCGCCAGATCGCTGACATGGTTCAGGGCAACCGCGCCCACTACGCGATTCACGGCAATGCCTATTACCGCACCCCCTTCGGCCAGAAGCGGTTCCCGGTGACGCTCTACTCCAGGAGCCCGCGAGGCAAGACATCCTCTGCTCCCGCCTCGACGGGAACGTGGGCAAGCAACGCTGCCGGCCGTGCCGGTCTGGGTAAGGATTGAGCCTGAACGGCCGGCCTCGATCACGGCTGCTCGTAGCCTCGGTCGCCGCTCTTCTCTATTTCTCCGAGGGACTCCCGTTTGGGATCGTCAACGATCTTCTCCCCGTCTACCTCCGCGTTCATCACGTCACGCTGACGACCATCGGGTTTCTCAGCACCGTCGCCTCCGCGTGGACGCTCAAGGTCTTCTGGTCGCCGCTCATCGACGCATTCGGTACGTACCGCCGCTGGATCGTCACCGCGGTGCTTGCCATGGCGATCTGCATGTTCACGCTCGCTGTGATGCCTGAGGTCGGGGAGTCGGGGGTCGGGAGTCGGGGGTCGGAGATTGGGGCAGGGATATCCGACACGCGACTCCCGACGCACGACTCCCGCTTGAAGGTGTCTGAAGGTAGTCAGCCGAGAGCGGGAGGTCGGAGCAATCAGTCAAGCTCCGAGCGCGGAGGAACCCTCTCCGACTCCCGACCCCCGACTCCCGACCCCCGCCTCACGTTCTGGATCCTCATCACGATCTTCGCCATCGCCTCCGCCACACAGGATCTGGCCGTCGACGCCTTCACAATCCGGGCGACGCCGGCGGAGTTTGTGGGGCCGGTGAACTCGATCCGTGTGGCCGCGTATCGCACGGCGCTGATCGTCGGCGGGGGAGGGCTCGTCGCTCTCTCCGGGGTCATCGGCTGGCGAGGCAGTTTTGCGACGAGTGGCGTAATCGCCGTCATCGTGCTCGTCATCGCCCTCCGTTTGCCCGATGATCGCGATGAACACGTGGTGATGCGGTCTCGGGGTCTCGCGGTTTCGGGGCAGGAGAGTCCGCGAGACGACGCACCCCCGAAACGGCAAGACCGCAAGTCG
>DATLWH010000253.1:0-17611 GCA_035576505.1 Thermoanaerobaculia bacterium
AAAGATCCATGAACGCACGCCTGACCGCGAGATCGCCGTGAAGGGCGACAAGCTCGTCAAGTATGGATCCGTGCTCGACGTGCTGAAGGCCTGCCGCGAGGTCGGCTTCAACAACGTCGGTCTCATTGCGCAGCCGAAGAAAGCGCCGGGACAGGGGGCCTAGTCGATGCAGGTAGGTGGCAGCGGAAAAATCAAATCGGACATCAATGTCACGCCGCTCGTCGACGTCGTGTTGGTGCTCCTCATCATCTTCATGGTCATCACACCCGTCGTGCAGATGGGCTATCTCGTACGTGTTCCGCCGAAGGCGCCGCCGGGGCTCCCTCCCTCCGCGATCAACGATCAGATCATTCTGCGCCTGATGCCGGACAACCACATCTTCATCAACAAGGATGAAGTGACGCCCAACGATTTTCCCGTGCGCATCCGCGACATCATGCACGGCAACCAGTCCAAGATGGTCTTCTTCCAGGGCTCGCCCGACGTCGACTACGACACGACGATCCGGTTCCTGGACATGGCCCGCAACAGCGGCGCGAAGAACATCGGCATCATCGTCGAGGCCGCGCAATAGACCGCCCGATCCGATAACGCTCCGAGAGCGGCGGCTTCGGCCGCCGTTTTCTTTTTGCTTCACCGGGAGGAAACATCGAGACGCGTGAGCAATCCGGCGGGTTCGCACGACTCCTCGCCGCGCTCAGCCTCTTCGTCTCGCTGTATCTCGCCACATTCTTCGTGGCGGGCTACCTCACCGCCGCCGCCGGCGCGTACTTCAACCAGTGGGTGTCTCTGCTCAGCGTCTGCGCGGCGACCGTCGGTACCGTGGCCATCCTCGAGCACGACGTCTGGCCGCTCGGGTTCTTCGTTCCCGCGCCCCTGGCCGTACGCGAGGCCCTGCTCGGATGCGGGTTCGCCATTCTCCTGATCGGCGCGGCGGACGGTCTGGTCATGCTCACCACGAGTCTACGGCACGTGGCCGGGAACGGATTCCCGTGGTTCGAGCTGGCTGCCGTCTACCTCCCGGCCGTCTTCCACGAAGAGCTGCTGTTCCGCGGCTACCCGTTTCAGAAGATCTGGCGCTCCCATCGCCTCGGCGCGGTGCTCGTGTCGTCGTTCGTATTCGCCGGGCTCCATGCCGGCAACAACGCCTTCTCTCTGCTGGCCATGGCCAACCTCGTCCTGGCCGGCATCCTGCTCGCTCTCGCCTACGCGCGCTACGAGCGGCTCTGGTTTCCCATCGGCATCCATCTCGGCTGGAATGTTCTCTCCGGCCCGATCCTCGGCTACAACGTAAGCGGCTACGTTTCCAGCGGGAGCGTTCTGCGCACGGTCGGCCGTGGCACGCCCTGGCTCACCGGCGGCCTCTTCGGCATCGAAGGCAGCGTCTGGATCGTCGTCGTGGAACTTGCCGGCATCGCGTTGCTGTTAGCAAGGAGACAGTGGATCAGTAGATTAGTGGATTAGTAGATTGGGTCGCACGGGATCAGCATAAACTGGCTATCGCGTTCGGCCAGCGCCGCGCGCTCCAGTCTCCGAATCTTCTAATCTGCTAATCCACCAATCTACTGATCCACTCATCCACTAATCCACTCGGAGGATTTGAAACATGCATCTCCGTACACTCGCGGCCGTCACGATCACAGCGCTGGCCCTGGTCGCCATGGTCGCCTCCGCCGCGCCGATCGACTATCCGAAGACGAAGACGGTCGACCAGGTCGACGACTACCACGGCACGAAGGTTGCCGATCCCTATCGATGGCTCGAGACCGACGTGCGGACGTCGAAGGACGTGGCCGACTGGGTTACGGCCGAGAACAAGATCACCTTCGATTACCTCGGCACGATCCCCGAGCGCGAGCCGATCCGCAAGGAGCTCACCACCCTCTGGAACTACGAGAAATACTCGACGCCATTCAAGCGCGGCAGCCGCTACTTCTTCTCGAAGAACGACGGCCTGCAGAACCAGTCTGTCGTCTACACTCTCGACAAGTGGGGCGATACGCCGCGCGTGCTGCTCGATCCGAACTCGTGGTCGAAAGACGGCACCGTGGCACTCGGCGGGTTGGCCATCAGCGACGACGCCAGTTACGCGGCGTACTCGGTGGCCGAGGCCGGATCCGACTGGCATGTCATCCACGTCGTCAATGTGGCCGACGGTCAGCAGCTTCCCGACGAGATCAAATGGGTCAAGTTCTCCGGCATCTCCTGGACGAAGGACGACAAAGGATTCTTCTACTCGCGCTTCCCGGCAGTTGAGGCGGGGAAGGCGTACCAGAGCCTGAACCGCGATCAGAAGATCTACTACCACCGGCTCGGCACCCCGCAATCGGACGACGTCGTGGTCTGGTACGACCCCTCCCAACCGGAGTGGAACTATGGCGCCGACGTCACGGATGACGGCCGCTACCTCATCATCACCACGACCAAGGGGACCGCGGCAAAGAATCAGGTCCACGTCAAAGACCTCCAGGACCCGTACGCCATGGCGGTGACGGTCGCCGACAAGATCGAGAACGACTACTCGTTCGTCGGCAATGATGGCCCGCTCCTCTACTTCCGAACCGATCTGAACGCCGCGAAGGGCCGCCTCATCGCCATCGACCTCCGCAGCCCGGCGCGCGAGAACTGGAAAGAGATTGTTCCGGAGAGCGATGCCAAGCTCCAGGGTGTCGACTACATCGGGCATCGTTTCGTGGCCGACTACCTCCGTGACGCGCACAGCGAGATCCGCCTTTTCGACACGTCGGGCAAGCTCGTTCGCACCATGGAGCTCGACGGCATCGGCACCGCCGGAGGTTTCCGAGGCCGCTCGGACGACAACGAGACCTTCTACACATTCTCCAGCTTCGCCACGCCCCCGAGCGTCTACCGCTACGACATCGCCAGCGGCGAGAAGAAGCTCCTCTTCCGCGCCAAGGTGGCCATGAAGCCTGAGGACTACGAAGTCAAGCAGGTCTTCTACACGTCGAAAGACGGCACCAGGGTGCCGATGTTCATCTCGTACAAGAAAGGCCTCAAGCTCAACGGCAACAACCCCACGCTGCTCTACGCCTACGGCGGGTTCGACATCTCGATCACGCCCGGCTTCTCCATCTCCCGGCTCACGTGGATGAACATGGGCGGCGTCTACGCCGTGGCCAACCTGCGCGGCGGCGGCGAATACGGCGAGGCCTGGCACGAGGGCGGGATCAAACTGCACAAGCAGAACGTCTTCGATGACTTCATCGCCGCCGCCGAGTACCTCATCAAGAACGGCTACACGAAGCCGGCCAAGCTGGCCGTGCAGGGCGCCAGCAACGGCGGCCTGCTCATCGGCGCGGTCGAGACACAGCGCCCCGATCTCTTCGGCGCCACGCTGCCCGCGGTCGGCGTCATGGACATGCTCCGCTTCAACAGATTCACCGCCGGCCGTTACTGGGTCGATGACTACGGCTCCTCCGACAATGCCGACGAGTTCAAGGCCCTCTACGCCTACTCGCCGTACCACAACATCAAGCCGGGCACGAAGTACCCAGCCACGCTCGTCACCACCGCCGACACCGACGACCGCGTCGTCCCTGGGCACAGTTTCAAGTTCGCCGCGGCCATTCAGGCAGCACAGGCCGGCCCGGCGCCGGTACTGATCCGCATCGAGACGCGCGCCGGACATGGCGGCGGCAAGCCGACGGCGAAAGTCATCGAGGAAACCACCGATGAGATGGCCTTCCTCGTGAAGAACCTCGGTATGAAGTTGCCGAGAGGGTTTTAGAGAAAACCAGAAACCAGAAACTAGAACTGAAACCAGAAACTAGAGAATGAGGCAAGAGATCGGAAGAACTGACGCCAGCCCCATTCTGGTTTCAGGTTTCAGGTTTCTGGTTTTCATCACGGGAGAACTATGAAAGACATCGTCATCCTCGACGGCGCACGCACGCCGATGGCCGAATACAACGGCTCCTTCAGCGACATCAGCGCCATCGACCTCGCCGTCATCGCCGCCAAAGGCGCACTCGCGCGCAGCGGCGTTGCGCCGGAAGAAGTGAACCACGTCATCGTCGGCAACGCCTTGCAGACCTCGGGCGATGCCATCTACGGCGCCCGTCATGTCGGACTCAAGGCCGGCGTTCCGAAGGAAGTGCCGGCCCTCACGCTCAACCGTCTCTGCGGCTCCGGTATCCAGTCCATCGTCAGCGCCGCCGAGCAGATCCAGCTCGATGAGGCCACGACCGTGCTCGCCGGCGGCATGGAGAACATGTCGCAGGCCCCGCACGTGATCCGTGGCGCGCGCAAGGGACTCAAGCTCGGCCAGGGGGCGCTCGAAGACTCGCTGATGGTTGCGCTGCTCGACAGCTACTCCGGCCTGTATATGGCGCAGACTTCCGACAACCTCGCCCGCAAATACAACATCTCGCGCGAAGAGCAGGATCAGTTCGCGCTGTGCAGCCAGAAGCGCGCCGCCGATGCCGCCGGCGCGGGACGGCTCCAGGAAGAGATCGTGGCCGTGCCGGTGGGACGGAAAGGGGAGCAGGTCACGGCCGACGATCACCTTCGTCCCGATACGACGATGGACGGGCTGGCCAAACTGAGACCGGCATTCGCCAAAGACGGGTTCGTCACCGCCGGCAACGCCAGCGGCATCGTCGACGGCGCGGCCATGGTCGTCGTCACCTCGGCGGACAACGCCAGGAACAAGAAGCCGATCGGGCGCATCGTCTCGTGGGGCATCGCCGGTTGCGACCCCGACATCATGGGCATCGGCCCCGTCCCGTCGACGAAGATCGCCCTGAAAAAGGCGGGGATGTCGCTCGACGCCATCGATCTGATCGAGATCAACGAGGCCTTCGACGGCCAGATCCTGGCCGTGGCTAAGGAGCTCGGCGTGGACATGGAGAAGCTGAATGTGAATGGCGGGGCCATCGCCCTCGGCCATCCGCTCGCGGCGTCCGGCACCCGCCTCGTTCTGACTCTGCTGTACGAGCTGCGCCGCCGCCGGAAACGCTACGGGCTGGCCTCGGCCTGCATCGGCGGCGGACAGGGCATCGCCATCATCGTCGAGAGCCTCGCTTGATGATTCCTGGACTGAGGAGACTTGCGCGGAGAGCACAGACAGGAGTGTCTGTGCCACGAAAGCAGGGTCGATGTGGCACAGACACTCTTGTCTGTGCCGCGCTGCTGCTCGTCTTCGCCTCGTCTGCATTCGCCGTCGAGACGGTCCGCATCACGCCGATCATCAATCCGCCGGCCGGAACGGCCGTTCACGGCTCGGCGGAATTGGAGATAAGCGGCACGAGCACGGTCCGCGGCCTCGACGGGAAGGAGATGTCCACCAAGCGGATCTCCCAGATGGACCGCGAGGAGTACACCGATACCACGCTCTCGCGCGATGCCGCGGGCGTGCACTCACGCCGCGTCTACGGCCGTGTGCTGCACGGCGATGACCAGGGCAGCGAGTTCGGCCCGATGAATGGCCGCACGCTGCAGTTCATCGTCAAGGGGAAAAAGATCGACGTCACTTCCGGCGACGGAAAGCCTCTCGACGAGGATGAGCGGACCGGCCTGGTCGAGCTGGTGGAGCGCTCGCTCCGCGTCGAGGCCAGCAATCTCTGCATCGCCAATTTTCCTCTCGCCGTCGGCGCGTCATGGAACATTCCGGTTGCGCAGCTCACCGACTGCTACGACTCCCTCGGCCACGCCGTGAAGACGATCCCCGGCCGTGCCACGCTCCGCTCGATCGAACTGCACGCCGGCCATTCCATCGCCACGATCGAGCTCTCGTTCGTCCGTTCCGTCGACCGCATCGGAGCACTCATCTTCGATGCTCCTGCCGACGCCGCCGTGACCTCGACCATCCAGGTCACGGTCGACATCCCGGCCAGGTGGAGCCGCTACACGATCACGACCCTCTCCGGCGTCACCCACCCGAAGGGGCCGGACGCGCCGTCGCTGGTCACGCAGATCCGCGCCACCGAGTCGCTGACCTCGGCGCCGTGATGAGCCGGCAACTCACGATCGCCGCGGAATGCCCGACGCGCGCTCACTCGTTGTGGCGACGCGTGAGACCGGTCCTTCTTCTCGCAACAATGTCGCTCTTCGTCTCTGTCGTGGCCACGGCCGCGCCCGCGAAGCACTCCGGCGTGACGCTCGACGTGAAGGACGCCGACGTCCATGACGTCCTCAAGTCGATTCAGAAACAGTGCGGCATCCGCAACCTCATCATCGATCCGGGCGTGACCGGGAGCGGCACATTCCTCTTTCACAACGTGCCGTGCAAGACCGCGCTCGATATTGTGCTGAGAGTGAACGGACTGGCCGCAACGAGCGACTCGGGGTCTGTCGTGGCGGTCCGGCCTCGATGAACCGGCGCAGCGCGATCAAGCTGGCGACGCTGGCCGTCCTGGCCGGAGGCGTCATCGCGCTCTACTTCTCGCCGTTGCGCGCCTACGTCACCAAGGCGCATCTGAAAGACCTCATCGTCTGGCTCCGCGGACTCTGGTACGGACCGCTCGTGCTCATCGTTCTCTACGCCGCCGGCTGCGTCTTCGCCATTCCTGCCAGCATCTTCGTCATCGCCGCCGGCGTGATCTGGGGATGGAAGCTCGGCGCGGTCTACGCCATCACCGGCGGCATGCTCGGCGCCGTGGCCTCGTACTACGTCGGTGGATTCCTCGGCGAGGGGCTGCTCGAAAAGTTCGGCAGCGCCGGTCACGCCGTCCGGCGGCAGGTGGAGAGCGCCGGCTTCACCTCGATGCTCATCGTCCGCCTCATCCCCGGTCCGCCATTCGCCGTCTGGAACTACGCCGCCGGCATCGCCCGCATGCGCTTCCGCGACTACTTCTGGGCCACGCTCCTCGGCGTCATCCCCTCCCACATCGTCTTCACCTACTGCGCCGACTCCCTCATCAACGGCACCATGACCCAGGGCGACGCCCTCCGCCGCCTCGCCATCGTCTGCGCCCTGCTACTGGCCCTGATCGCGATACCGCTCTTCATCAAGAAACGCCTCGGCGCGAGAATTCTCCCAACCGAGGAGTGATCCGCAGCTGAGGCAGATGAACGCAGATTGACCATTTCTCACACGCTGAATGCGCAAGAGGTTTCAAGCAATGCTGTGAGAAATGCGGGCTGGTGCGTCGAGGCTTCGGTCCTCCCTCTCCCATTCTCGCCAGCGCCCTCCCATCGAGCGCCCTTCTCCCCCAGCGCTTTTCAGCTGGGGGAGAAGGTGCCGACAGGCGGATGAGGGGGCAGGTTCTCGCGCGATCTGAGGCATTGATCGATGGCCGCCGTGATCATTTCGACGACGATCTCCGAGTCACGAATCAATTGTTCGTTCGGAATACGAAGCATGTGCAGGTCACCTTGACGAAGATAATTCGTTCGCGCCTCGTCGTACTCGTCCATTCCCGGCGAACGATGATGAGTTCCATCAGCTCGATCACCATGTTCAGATCCGCGCAGTAAAAGTCGACGATGTACCGTCCGATCGGTACTTGCCGCCTGAACTTGTAGCCGAGGAAGTGGCGGTCGCGCAGCCAAGACCAGAGGCGGCCTTCCGATCGAGTGGGATCTCGGCGCATCGCACGCGCATGCCGTTTCATTCGTGATGACATCCTGGGCATCGACATAACGTACCTCGGTGCTTGCCGTTCTACGATGAGTAGCGTGCGAGGAAGGGGCGTTCACGTACACAAATCTACTCGTTTGCAAATTACACACGCGTGAAACGCCCCCTCATCCGCCTGTCGGCACCTTCTCCCCCAGCTGAAAAAGCGCTGGGGGAGAAGGGCGCTCGATTGGAGGGCGCTGCCGAGAATGGAAGAGGGAGGGCCTTCGAGCGCATCGAAATTTCTCACACGCTGAATGCGCAAGATGTTCAAGCAATACTGTGAGAAATGCGGCTAGTGCGTCGAGGCTTCGAGGCGTTCGAGCCGCGCTTGCATGTCCGCAAGGGATTCCTCGAAGGCCTGCTACCTACTTTCGAGCGCACGCACGCGGCGATCGAGATCCGCGTGCGAAAACTTGATCATTGCCTGTGTATCGGCGAAGCCTGTGCGCATTTCCAGACGAATGTCCGCGGCCTCGCGTCGCAGCTCCTCACTGACTCCAAGGACCTTTTCGGCGATTAGGTGCACCTGACCTTTGAACGCTTCCGTCGCGATCTCAAAGTATTGCCGGTTCTCGGCCGAGAGTCGGTTCGCCGTCTCTTCGAGCTGCTGGCGAGTTGCCTCGAACTGGCGTTTCAATTCGTCGTCGGTCATCAGCCTATTTACCCCGCAGACAGACACAGATGAACGCAGACACGAGCCCCCGTATCTGCGTTTCATCTGCGTCATCTGCGGATTCCTCGTCTGCCTACCTTCCGTTGTTGCAACCTTGCGCGCTGGTCCGGCAATCCGGGATGAAGACGGTGATCCGCCCGAAAGCGGAACTGCTGATGAGTCCATTGCTCACGCTGAACGCGAACGTATCGATGCCGAGGAAACCGCTGTTCGGCGTATAGCTGACCTGCGGGCTCGAGAGGTCGTACGGCACGGTCGTGATCAGTTGATTCTGGCTGTCGCGCAGGACGCCGCCTGGCGGCAGCGAGGTGATCCTGTACGTCAGAGCGGTCACGCTCCCCGTGGTCAGTCCGAGCATCGGGACATCGTTGTTGCTCACGTTCCCGCTCGCCGTCGTGCGCACCTGGAGACCGCGCGCCGGACCGGTGAGGCTTTCGTCCACGCGGCCTTGAAGGGCGAAGAAGGTGAAGCCGTTCTGCGCCGAGGCGCGCAACTGATCGAGCACGCTGAAGGTGAATGTGCCGTCGCCCCCGATCGGCATCGACGGCGGTACCGGCATGACCGCGTTGGGGATCTGTACAGCCGGAGCCTCGAAATCCGAGTTGGTGAGATTGCCGTCGCCGCTTCTGCTGACCCAGTAGAAGAACGTGTCGAGCGAATCGACCGTGCCGCGGTTGGTCGGCAGGACGACGTCCGCGCTTTGGAGCGAGCCGGCGGAACCGGTGATGCCCGACATGTCCCACTCGAACTGCATGCGCACGGTCCCATTCGAGCCTGCGCCGCCCGACTGATTCACGCCGGCGCTCATGAAGACCGGCGTCGAGCCCGGAAGGGCGTTGACATTGTCGCCGAGCTGATCACCGTCCGAATCGGCGACATTGCCCGCAATCGTGACCGGATCGAGAGTCGTCGCCAGAGGCCTGAGCACGAAATGGCGGCTCCCGGTCACGATCGAGCTTTCACCGAGCGAGAGAAGAACAGTAGTGTCCGGGAGCGTCGAGACTTCAACGTCGTGAGCGATGCTCGGTGGATCGGACAGCGCCGCTTGCACGGTGATGGAGAATGACGCCGTACTGCAGACGGTGACGCTGGCGATCACGCCGCAGGCCTGGAACTGCAACGCGTCCGGACCGACGTATCCGGCGTCGGGCGAATAGACCACGGTTGCGCTGCGCTGCGGAACCTCGGAGCCCTGCGTGACCGCGCCGAGCGATCCATGGAATGGTCCTGTGTTGGAAACGATGGAGAATGTGAGCGATACGCCGGCGGGCGCCCTGCCGCTCAGCAGCAGCGTGGCAGGAACATCCTTCGTCGTCTGCGCTGCGCTATCGGTTGCCACCACGGTCGTCGGATCGGGTGGTGGCGGTTCGGTACCAGTCGGATTGATGGTCACGACCGCGTCTCCGGTGGCACCGGCCTGATCGCGCACGCGGAAGGTGAACGAGTCGGCGACGTTCGCGGACGCCGGTGTGTAGGTGACATTCGCGCTGCTGGGGGAGGCAGACACGGGTGTGGAGAGCGTTCCCGCGTGCGGCCCGGAGACGATGCTGAACGTCAGCGGCCCTCCCTCGGGATCCGATCCGGTGAGAGTGATCTGCAGCGGCGACGAGCCGTTCGTGAAGACCGTCTGCGCATTCGCGGCCGGCGGCTGGTTGTAGGCGCTGTTGAGGGTGAGGCGGCCATTGCGTCCGATGAGAATGTCCCGCCCGAGGAAGGCACCGTTTCCTTCCACGGACTGGTCGAGGACGATCGAGCCCGCGGTTGCGTAGAGATTGGCGAACACTTTGCCCGACTGCCCCACATGAACGGCCGGAGGAGTCGATAGCAGTGCTCCGTCCGAGCCGTTGATGCCATCGACCTGGATGCGGATGGATGCCGCGGTCAGGCCCGAGCTGTTTTCGGGCTGGACGACGGAATTGGAGCCGAAGTCGACGCGTCCGCTCACGACGATGTCGGTGGGCGCGGCGAATCGCAGCGCGCCGCCGCTCCTGATGGTGATCGACCGGAATGCGTAGCTGCCTCCGCTCAAATGCACCGTCGCCGAAGTGCCGGCGACGAGGTCGCCATACACCCCCTCGGCCAGCGTGACCTGACCGGAATTCGGAACGGTGACGTTATCTGAGCCTGCCGGCCGAATGGACACTGCCGGCAGCGTCGCGAATACGGGCAGCGCCAGCGGTGTGAACTGCGAGCCGGCGATCGTGCCTTGGTTCGACAGCGTGTCGAAGTAGACGTCGCCGCCCGCGGCCGCCGACTGTTCGAGATCGACCGACGTCGCGGCGAGCTTGTAGCCCGCCGGCGTGGTGACGCCGCGGTCGAGCGACAGTGCCAGTTTGCCGAGTATCGGACCGGCCGTGGCGTTGTTCACGATCACGTCGCCAGAGACCACCACCACGGATTGATTGATCAGGATGCTGTTTGTCGCCAGGAGAACGGCATTGCCGACGCCGGGCGACGGTTGCTGGGCCGTGACCGAGAACGCGAAAACGAGCGTTGCCAATAGAAACAGAGAACGATGTTTCATCGCCATGATCTCCCTGGTGCCTGCTTGTTGGGGGTTTGAATGAACCGGACTGATACCTAACGTATGTCCGGATTGGTCCGCGCGCTCGTCCGAAACGTTCGATGAGCAGCCGCCTGCGGGTAACTTTCCCATTTTGTACGGCGTGGACAGGCATTCGCCGTGCGATTCGCGTTGCTGACCGTTAGCGAGGAGATTGAGCCTTCCCGAGCCACTTCGGGCACATCCACCATCGCGGCCAGCGCATCGCAGCCGGGAAAGTCGTCTTTTCCGGGCCTGGTGGGTAGGGAAATGCCCGCCTGACGACCCTCTTGGATGTATGCGTGTTCTCACTGCACTCTCCGAAGCGACGTCATCGGCCGCATGTGCGGACGTTTTCTCCTCCTTCGGGTGGGAAGTCGACAGCACGACCGAGCCGTCGATGGCCGAGAGCATCCTCACCTTTCGCCGGTACGACGCCGTCGTGACCGACCTTCAATTCGACAACTGGCTCTGCATGGCGGGGCTGGACGTCGTTCGCGCCGCGAAACGGAACGGCCGCACCCCGATCGTGGCCGTGCTCTCCACGGTGCTCTCGGAGAGCGTGCTGTGCGAGGCCCGTGCGGCCGGCGCCGATTGCGTCCTGCTCAAGCCCCAAAGTCTTCACGACATCGCTGCCCGGCTGAGCGCAAGCGCCGGACTGCAGGCAGCGCGGCCTGCCATGCAGGCAGATCGAGAGTGACGCGGCGGTCCTTGGTCTGACTTGATAATCAGGCACGAGTCTGGCGCTTGCGTCGTTCGAGGCGGCGTTTCACAACCTCAAACGAGACGCTTTTTTCGTGTGCCCGGGAATCTGCGACAAGCTGATCGTGGATGTCTTCCCACAACTTGCCGTACCGTTCCAGGTCGATCTGCACGGCCACCTTCTTACCCTTGTCGTCGGTAACGAAGTGAATGCCTTCCATCACTTCTCCTCACTGACGGACAGCAACGATGATCGCACAGGATGACTTCCCATCGGATCGCCGACGCCATGACCCGATCCGCTCGACTTTCCGTCTCTGCAGCGTCCCACTGAACATCAACGACACGATGACTCAGGGCGACGTTCTCCGCCGCCTCGCTTTCGTCTGCGCCCTTCTCCTTGCCCTGATCGCGACTTCTCGCATCATGAGGAAACGCCTCGGCGCGAAGGCCATCCCACCCAACGCGTTACGTCGAGCTGATGATCGGAACGCTCCTCGCGTATTCCGCGACGTCCTGAGCGTTCTTCGGATCCGGCCGAGTGTTCTTCGGATGACACCGCGTGTCCTCTTTGAAGGACTGAGTGATCCTCGGAACACTCGGAGTGTTCTTTTCAACGCGTGGAGTGTTCCTCGGAACACTCTGAGTGTTCTTTTCAACACGCGAAGTGATCCTCGGAACACTCGGAGTGTTCTTTTCAACACGTGGAGTGATCCTCGGAACACTCGGAGTGTTCTTTTCAACGCGCGGAGCGTTCCTCGGAACACTCGAAGTGTTCGTCGGATCACTCGAAGTCTTCTTCGGAACACTCCGAGTGATCCTCGGAACAGAGGTGACCATCAAATTGACACTCACCTGTTATCCGTTGAATGGTCGTGTCCTTCGGAGAGGACAGACCCGGTCTCGCGGGTATCAGATGCTCTGAGCGCGGACGGACGCAGATTGAGAGCGAGGCGAGTCCCTCATCCGCGTTCCTCTGCGTCATCTGCGGATTCGGCTACCCTTTACGATGGAGGAACCCTTTATGCGAACCAATTCGCGGATCTCCATGATTGCCGGCGTGGCCGTCGCGTTTGCGCTCGCCGTTGGCGCCTTCTCCCTGCGCGCTCATGGGGCGACAGCAGAGTCGACGCACCCGGACGCGACGCAGATACGCGTCGGGCGGATGTGGCATGGCCGCGTGCCGGAGTCGAAGGCCGCCGAATACCTGGAGTACCTGAATCGCGATGGGGTCGACAAGATCGAGAAGATTCCGGGCAACCTCGGCGCCGACGTCATGACCAGCACCCACGACGGCATCACCGAGTTTCTGGTCATCAGCTACTGGCACTCACTCGACGACATCAAGGCCTACGCCGGGGCCGACATCGAGAAGGTCCACAACCTGCCGCGTGACCCCGAGTTCCTCATCGAGCCGGAATCGAAGGTGCGGCACTTCCTCGTTCGCCGCAGCGACCGGCGCGCTGCTTCCTCGAAACAGTGAGAGCGTCCGCGTCGTTCCGCGGAAGAGGAGTGACCAGGAGCCCTCTGCGCGTCATCTCCTGTCCGGGTGAAGATCCCAGACGTCCTTGACCGGAGTGAGGACTGCGTGGCCCGAGGCGATGAGCCGGTCGAGGCAACGCGACGACTCGGGGAGTGAACGCAGAAACAGGCCGCCGGAAACGTAGCGGAGATCCGGCTGCAGTCCGCGCTCGGCACGGCAGACCGGCAGGTTGCGCTCATCGATGGCAGGCAGCGGTGTGCCGGGATGGCGGCCCGCGTATTCGATGGAGAACGGCACGAGATCGTTGGTCGCAAACCAGTAGTAACCGGCGTCTGCCGCGCCGATCGGATGGATGTCCGCCGATACCCAGATCGTCTCGTTGCCGCGAAGATTCCGCTGCATATACGACCGGAGCGGCCATCCGATGGCTCCCCCGGGAAGCGGCATTGACTGGTCGACTTTGAAGACGGCGAAGAGCACGATCACGACCGTCGCCGCGAGCCGCAACCCTTCGCCCGGCAACTGCCGGACGAGCGCCGCCGCGATCGTCCCGTAAAGGCACGCGGCGGTGAGGCTCCACATCACGTAGTACTGGCTCCAGACGATCGGATAGGGATAGAGGAACCGTATTTCAATCGTCGCCGCCGCGCCCAGGGCGAGCAGCACCCAGTGCGTCTGCCAGTCCATCGCGCTCAGACGACGCCGCATCGCCGGCGTGGAAAGGAAAGCCAGGGCGACGATGGCGATCAGGGGCCAGATCCCCTTGAATGCCGGTGCGCAGAACATGTAGGCGCGGCTGTGGTGCAGTAACGGCTGGGTGAGTTTGGCGAGGTATGGGTTCGTGGCCATCCAGGCAGAAAGAAGCTGGTTGTAGCGGAAGGTGAAGAAGATGTAGTCGCCGGGCGGCACGGCCGCGGCGATGCACGCCAACGCGGCACCGACACACACGAGCGGCGGCACGATTGCTCGTGCCAAAAGGCGCGGCCCTCCGCGGTAGGCCCGCCAAAGGACGCTCAGGTAAACCACTCCGAGAACGAGCGACTCGAGTGGCCACTTCGGATTCCACAGCGCGGCGATGGCGACCAGTCCGATGCCGGTGCCGGCCCACAGCACGCGCCATCGCTCCGACTGCCACCCGCCGAGGAGGAGCAGTGCGCCGAGCCAGAAGAGGAACACTGTCGGCGGATCGTTGCGCACCTGCACCACGCCGCGCAGCCAGACCTCGGGCGAAGCCATGACAGCGGCGATCGTGACGAGCGGCGCAATCAGGCTGCGGCTGGCGCGATACGCCAGCATCGCCGCCGCGCCGGCGCCCAAGAGACCGCACAGCGAGGTGAAGGTCCGGGCCCGGGCGACGAACGTGTAGAGGTCGAGCCGGGGAAACGTCGCCGTCCCCGTTCCAGGTACCATCCACTTGAGTATCACGAGAAGAAACGGCGCGTGATCCTCCGCGAAATCACGATAGAGCCGCAGGCCTTGATGCATCAGCCAGCCCGCGTGCAGGAGCTCGGTCTCATCGCCGTCGATCGTGCGCAACAGCACGGAGTGAACGCCGATGAGATGCCGCGCCACGACACAGGCGATGCCGGCGGCGGCGGCGAGCATGGCAAGCTGGCGGAGGCGAGTCGCGCTCAACGGCATCCACCCGGAAGCGTACCGCAGGGATGGAGGTCCCAGGTGTCGAAGGCCGGTGTTCTCACCGCGCGTCCCTGCGCGATCATTCGCTGCAGGCAGGCCCGCGCCTCCGGCAACAGATCGAGCGAAAGCGGCCCTGAGACGAAGCGCAGGTCGGGCTGCAACCCACGCTCCGCGCGGCAGACCGGCAGATCGCGCTCGGCGATGTTCGGGAGCGGCGTGAGCCCGGGGTGCCGGGCCGTGTATTGAACGGAAAAGGGGATGAACTCTTTCGTGGCGAACCAGTAATAGCTGGCGTCGCGCACACCGATCGGATGGTGATCCATCCAGACCGTCTCTCCCGGCTGCAGCTTCCGCTGCAGATACGAGAGCATCGGCAAGCCGCCCGGCCCGGCGCCGGCCGGCATCGCTTCGGTGACGGCAGACACCGCGACGATGGCGACGGCGGCTGTCGCGAATAGCCGGATGCCTTCCGATGGCATCAGGCGTACGAGGGCGGCGATCGTCGTTCCATATAAAGATGCCGCGATGAAGCTCCACATCAGGTAGTACTGCGTCCACACATTCGGATACGGATAGATGAAGCGGATCTCCAGAGTGGCTGCAACGGCGAGCGCGAGCAGTACGAGCAGGATCTTCCCGTCGATGCCGAGTCGTTGCCGAACCGCGCGCATCGACAGCAGTGCGATGCTCAGGACGACAGCGAGGATTGGCCAGATCCCGCGGAACTCCGGCGGGCAGAACATATAGGCACGGCCATGATGAAACGCCGCCTCCGTCAACTTCGTCAGGTAAGGGCTCGTGGCGATCCAGGCGGTGAGAAGCCGGTTGAAGCGAAAGGTGAAAAAGTAGTAGTCGGGCAGCGGTGCCGTGGCGGCAATACACACCAGCGCGATCCCGAGGCAGAGGAACGGCGGCAGGATGGCCGCGAACAGAGAACGCACGCCTTGACGCCAGGCACGCCAGGCGATGGAGAGATAGAGGATGCCCAGGACCAGCGATTCGAGGGGCCACTTCGGATTCCAGAGGAAGGCGATGCAGACGAGTCCCATCCCGGCGCCGGCCAGCGTGAACCGCAGCCTCTCCGCCCGCCACCCGCCCAGCAGCAACAGCGCGCCGAGCCAGAAAAGAAAAAGCGTTGGTGGGTCATTGCAGACCTCGACGAGCCTTCGAGCCCAGAGCCACGGTGACGCCGCCATCGCGGCGAGCATGACCAGCGGCGCGACGAGGCTTCGGATCGCTCGATACGTCACCACCGCGGCCGCGCTCAACCCGAGAAAGCCGCAGACCGATGCGAAGAGGCGCGCGCGGGTCAGGTAGGTGATGAGATCGAGCCGGGGAAACAACGCCGACCCGCCGGCTGGCGTCATCCACTTGAGTATGACGAATAGAAACGGCGCGTGATTCTCCGCGAAGTCGCGATACAGGCGCAGCCCCTGATGCATCAGCCACCCGGCGTGGAGATACTCCGCCTCGTCCGCGTCGAGAAAATGTTCGAGCCCGGCG
Source organism: Thermoanaerobaculia bacterium (assembly GCA_035576505.1). GTDB lineage: Bacteria > Acidobacteriota > Thermoanaerobaculia > Gp7-AA8 > Gp7-AA8 > JADGNZ01. The sequence goes on from DATLWH010000253.1 coordinate 16,124, forward strand.
TGGACGGCGAGGAAATGGCGGAGGATCACGCAGGCAATCGCGGCACCTGCCGTCAGAACGCCCGCCCTGCGGAGCACGATCGGGCTGATCTTCATCGACCGCGGAAGGGTACTTCGGAACCCGCTGAAAAGCGCGGTGGGGAGAAGGACGCTCGACAAACACTGTGTGCCGATAAGGGGTGATGGTGCTGGGCTGTTGCCGTCCAGTCTGCTGCTGCGCGAAATGTTCAAACGGTCACACGCGAACGTCTCCATTTGAACAGATTTCGGGTTCCTAGCGTGAATAGCATTCCGGCGTTCGAAGGCAATCCATCATTGCTTCGAAAAAGGAGGCCCTCATGTCTGACCCGATCACTGCGGCTTTGCAGATGATTCCCGACCAACCTCTTTCTCAGGACTTTCCGAATCAACTGTCGTTCGCCAAGTCGCTCGTCAAAAGTCCCCAGGCAGTGATCGGAGGTGTGCCAATCGACTTCTCGTTTGGCGCGGCGGCAACGGTCGGCGTAGATCTCTTCAACAGCGCCGCCGACAAGGATCCCGATGGGGTCTTCGCCGCCGCGGGCGGAGGTCCGGCGCCGGTGATTCCATTCACGCAGGAACGCGCCTGGTTGAAGTACTCGTTGAAAGGCGCGCTGAAGGGAGATCTCGACGCCGACTTCGGGATGGTCGGTATGGCGGTGAAAGGGGGGCGCGAGATCAGCCTGCTGGACTATCGGCTGCACAACGCGGACGACAACGCGCGCGTGGCTCTGGCGAAGGACCTCGTCGCGCCGCGCTCGCTTCTGAAGTTCGAGCAGGTGCGCGATCTCCGGCCGGGCGAGGCGCTCTCGATGCAGATCGACGGCAACCTCTCCGCGGTCGTCAAATTCAGTTGGGCCGACGCGTTCAGCAGCGCGGCGTCGGAGCTGACGAAGGTTCTTTCCTCGCCGAAGCCGATCGCAATCAAGCTGAGCTCCGGCCTCACCGCGTCCGTCGACCTTAACGTGACGGACGACTTCGTGATCGTCGTCTCCCGCACCTCGGACAGTCAATTCCGGATCTCAGTGAGGAAGGCCAAGTCGCGCGGTACGGACGTCTCGATTGCAGCGAGCCTCGGGGCCGGATTCGAGAGCTCTCAGACCGTACAGAGCGCGTTGCAGTCCCTCGTCGAGGGATCGATCGGCCAACCGATGAAAATGGTCGACGCGCTTCTGAAGAAGGTGCAGGACATGCCGTCGCAACTCACCGACGGCGAGAAGCAACTCTTCGGCGCCCTCGTGGAGCGGTTTCACTGTCAGGCGGCGCTCGACCGTGTGCAGGCTGTCCGCGACGAGATGGCGAAGCTCGAGACTCGCCTCGCGGACGCCATCAAGGCCGTCGCCACCGCCAAGGCGATGGTCGGCTTCAAATACGAGTACAGCCGGCTCACCGAGGAGTCGGTGCTGCTCGAGCTCGTCCTTCTGCACGATGCGGCGCTCGATACCGCCTACGACCTGGCCCTTCGCGGCGA
>DATLWH010000254.1:0-10124 GCA_035576505.1 Thermoanaerobaculia bacterium
GCTTTGGCGTCGAGCGTCGGATAGGCGGTCATGCCGTCGGACTCGAACGTGATGCCGGTGTTCCGCAGCACGCCGCCGGAATCGGCCCCGCGCGCCAGCGACTGCGGCGAGTTGAAGCCGGCGAAGAGATTGAGGTAGGGGACGAAATTCGACTGATTGGCCTCGGCCAGCTTCAGATACTTCGGCGTGAGCGAGCTCTCGAACAGCAGCAGCTCTCCGTCGGCGGTTTTTGCTTTGCCGGGATCGCCTTTCTGGCCGAAGTTGCCGATCACGCGGACGCTGTTGGCGATCCGGCCCCAGTACCGTCTGCTGAACGCGGCGGTCAGGTTGTGGTAGCTCAGGTTGTTGTCGTCGGCTTTGACGTAGCCGTAGCCATACTCGATGTATCCCTTCCTGGCGTCCGCGAATCCGGCCAGGCCGAAGACTCCGTTCTTCGAACCGGGAGCGGCATCTGTGGTCAGCTGGGCCCAACCGGCGAAGAAGGTGAGGTCGGTGTTGCTGACGTCGAGCGACGGGATGTTCTTGGCCGTGAAACTGAAAGCGGCGCCGTCGAAGGCGTCCTCGATCCAGACCCCGTTCTGCGTGACGAACGGCATCCTCCCGAAGGCGATTGGCAGATCGAAACTGGCCGGCTTGTTCTGCAAACCGCCTGTAATCTGGCCGAGGTCCCCTTCGAAGAAGAGCGTGTCGAGGTCGAAGTCGAATTTGTGGGTGAATTTGTCTTTGACCGCACCGCTAATGTCGTACCGCGTGAACTGACCGCCCTTGTCGAGCGGCCGCGTGAACGCGTGGATGCGCTCGGTGGCGGTGAGCGCGAGATCCATGTCGAGGTTGAGGCGGGCGGCAACCGTCGACTGCTTCTTGCCGCCGGTTCCGCTGTCGTAGGAATCGGCGGCGATGCGAAGATCGCCGCCGGTGATGAAGCCGGATTGGACCGGATCCTTCGGGCCGAAGAGCCAGGTGGGACGCGGCGTGTAGGCGCCGTGGTCGTACATGCGAACGCCCCAGTCGACCGCCGGAACACCGGTCGGATTCGGATTCAGGTGCTTGGCGCCGTAGACGTCGAGCTGGGCCTGGGCGTCGTACGGCTGCGGGTAGACCGGGTCGGGTACGAACGAGCCCTCCGCAGGTGGATCGGGCAGAAGCTTCGCCTCGGGCGACATCTCGTGTTTCTGGGAGTCGGGAGGCTCCTGCGCGAACGCGCCCGGCACGCCCGCGGCCAGCAAAAGCAGTCCGACGAGGAAAGGGTTCGCGGTGGACGATTTTCGATTCATGTTCGCCCTCTCCTCAGTGCATCTCGAATTCAACGGCGTATTGATGGGTATCGGTGACCCACTGGTTCTCGGCACGCTCCATGTCCGTCGTGGCGAAGACGAAATCCATGAAGTACATCGGCTCCGTCCGGCCGCGAATGCGTGCGGCCAGGCGGTACTTCCCTGATTTGGTCAGCTTCGACGCCGGAACCTTGTAGTGTGCCGTGCGGGTGGCCAGCGGTGGGATGCTGTGTTTCTCCATGCGCACGTTGGGCGGATGGTTGTTGACCGAGGAGGGGGTGCCGCCTGGGCGGATGAACGGGAGCTGGTCGAAGTCGAGATTGATCGGCAGAAACATCTCCCGATCGGTCCCCTTCACGTTCGTGGTGATGAACTTGGCTCCCATGCTGAAGAGCTGGGCGTCGAAGGGCAACGGTTCGCCCTTGAACGGGTCCTGATCAGAGATCTTGCGCTCGCGGACGTCGCGCGATTGCAAGTCGGCGAAGTCCCCACGGCTGTCGACATACCCCGACTCCCAAACCCTCTTGCCATCGGGATCGATGAGGGCGACGTTGAGCCACAACTCCGGCTGCGCTCCGAGAGAACCGGAGGGGAGGTTGTGACCCTTATTGAGATTGGTCAGCTTGTAATCGAATGAGAGGTCCTGGTTGGCTTTGAGCGGGATGGTGAAGAACGGGCCGTCGAGCTTCGAGCCTTTCTCGAGCAGCTCGATGCGCAGCTTCTTGCGATCGTCCCACCTGGACAGATTTGCGACGACGACGCCCCACGCCTCCTTGCGGTCGGCGGCGTTCTGCCACTCGGGCGCGATCGCTTTGTCGCAGCCCGGCAAGACGGCGGTCTTGTTCTCGAACTCGTCGCTCCCCCACCGGCACCGGTAGTCGAACTTCAACCACTGCTGCGGCGTGAAGCGAGACTCGACCAGCGGGATCGGGAAGAGGCCGGGGTGGCTGATCGGGTAGCCTGGGCCGACGAATGTGTGGTCTGAGAGCGGCCGGTCGTCGTTGACGGTCCCGCCGTTGGGGATGATGGCGGCGGGTCCGCGAAGGAATGCCACCTTCTGCCCCGGGACGGGGCTCATGTGGCAGTCCTGGCAGGTCGTCCCCTCCTTGAACGCCGGAGACGCGCGATACTCCTCCCAAACGGTCTCCAGCTTGATGCCGGCGTGGACCTGGACCTGGTGGCAGGTCACGCAGAGCTCCGACTGCTTGATCACAGTGGACTGAATAGCCTGCTGGTGAATGCGGGTGTAGCCCGGCCTGTCGGGCTGGTCGGAGCTCACCAGGATGTGGTAGAGCTGGGCATTGCTGATGGCTTTGAGGACGCCCGTCGTATCGAAGGGGCCGAACACCGGCTCGGAGATGTCGCCCGGCGTGATCCTGCGCGCCCCATTGCTCTTGCTGTAGGCCTCGCCCACGCGGTGGCAGGTGACGCAGGTGATGCCTTCCTGTGCCGCCCCGCTGCGGTTCCACCACGCGATATCGCGCCGCTCGCCCAGCGCCGTGCCGACGGTGGCGTGACAGCGGACGCAGAAGGAGGCGATCGTGCCGCGCGCGAGGTCGTTGATCCTCTGTTCGAACTTGTTGAACATCGGGGAGACGGCGGCGTAGGCGTGCGAGGAGAGGCTCCACTGGGCTAACTGCGTGGGGTGACACTCGCCGCAGACACGGGCGGATGGGTATTGCCTGTTCGCATCGGCCAATGCGTGGGGGTTCTTCTCCGGCGGCGGGTTCGGAATCACCTGCCCGAACGCCAGTCCCAACTCCGCCAGCAGGACGACGATGACTACAAGTCCGGCTCTACGCATAAGGTTACTCCTCGGCTGCGGCCAGTGGATGTGTCACACCTCGCGGCGCTCAGGAGAGACGTCGCGCGGAGTCGAATTAAGGATTGTTGGTGCCTGTATCGTGAATTCTATCATGACGGTGTGCGCGCTACTGGTGAACGTCGTACGGAGGCATGGTTCTCCTCGCTCATCCGATAGTGATCGTGGAAGGGGTTCTGTTACAGGAGAGCTGCCGGAAAGGGATTTCCCTACCCCCCGGTCTTAAGGTAGTTGGATCGCCGCCGGCGGCGCTCTATCCTTCCGGACAGGCAAACACCCACAAAAATGGTGAGGGTAGGGAAAACTCCTTCCCGCGTCCCTCCTTAGTAACGTTACAACCCGTCCAATCACTATTCCAGCAAGGAGGTACCTTCCATGCGAAAGCTCTTCGTGATCGCCGGGATCACCCTCACCCTCATCATCGGCGGCGGTCTTCTCACGTCCTGCCGCCCGGGCAAGCCACTGCCAGGAACCGTAAAAGACGAAGCTCTTCGCGCCGGCCGGGATGCGGCCAGCCTGGCCGGCGCCGATGAAGACTATTACGCCGACATGGACTACGGCCTCACGAAGAATCCGGAGGCGATCCGCGCTTCGCTCGATCCCTACCTGCCGGGCATCACGGCAGCCGAGGCGGTCAAACGGGTGGCCATCGGCCGGAACAACTGGATCGTCTGGACGGCGGGCAACGACCTCCTCTGGGACACGCTGTCCGTCAGCAGTTTCGGCAACCTCGATCTGCTGAAGACGATCTCGAGCCATCCGGGGTTGAAGAACAGCCGCGACAATCGCTGGCATTACCTCGGCCTGGTCAACGAGCCATGCTTCCGCAAAGCCACCGGCCCGCGGAAAGACCGCTTCGGCCTCTGGCTCGACGAGCGGGTGGAAGGGCCCGGCTGCGGCCCCGACCCCTTCGAGAACGAGACGAAATATCCCGGCGTGAGGATCGGCGCGCGCGGCAAGAACATCCCGGCCGGCTCGTACTACGGCTACGCCACGGGCGTGGTCGGCCTGCGCCTCTTCCCGAATCCGGCCTTCGATGAGGCAGCCCAGAAGAAATGGGACCCGGAGCGCTACTACAACGACAAGAGCTACTACAACGATGCCAATCTGGTGAAGCCGTTCCGCGTGGGCATGTCGTGCGGCTTCTGCCACGTGGGACCGAACCCGTCCAACCCCCCCGCCGATCCGGAGAACCCGACCTGGGCGAACCTCAATAGCAATCCCGGCGCACAGTACTTCTGGATCGAGCGCATCTTCATGTTCGATCAGGACCAGGGCAGCTACATCTGGCAGCTCTTCCACACCTCGCGTCCCGGCGCGCTCGATACCTCGCTCGTCTCCTCCGACCAGATCAACAACCCGCGCACGATGAACGCGATCTACAACCTCGGCGCACGGCTGGAAATCGGGCGGAAGTGGGGACGGGAGCAACTGGCCGGCGGCAGCGCGGACAACAAGCAATTCAACGAATACGTCCCGGCCGGAACGGCGCTCTCGAAGCTCTACGACCCGGCCACGCACGCCGTGAATACGACGCACGTGCTCAAGGACGGATCCGACTCAGTCGGCGCGCTCGGCGCCCTCAATCGCGTCTACATCAACATCGGCCTCTTCAGCGAAGAGTGGCTGCTGCACTTCATCCCGATGGTAGGCGGCCCCCACGTGAGCGGGATCCAGATCGCCGACTGCGAGCGCAACTCGTCGTACTGGAAGGCGAATGAAGCGCAGACACCCAACACGGCGCTCTTCTTCCTGGCCACGGCCAAGCCTGACTACCTCTCCGTTGCGCCGGGAGGGTCTGCCTACATGACGGACTCCGAGCTGATCCCGCGCGGAAAGGAGGTCTTCGGCGAGCGCTGCGCGCGCTGCCACTCCAGCAAGCTGCCGGAGAAGGCTTTCTCCACCTACTTCCAGCCGGGCTGCATCGGCCCGAATTACATGAAGTGCTGGGACGACTACTGGGCCTGGACGAAGACCGCGGAATTCAAGAACGAGATGAAGCGGATCGTCATGGCCCCGGACTTCCTGGACAACAACTACCTGTCCAACGAGGTGCGCGTACCGGTCACGCTGATGGAGACGAATGCCTGCAGCCCGCTGGCCACGAACGCCATCCGCGGCAACATCTGGGACAACTTCTCTTCCGAGTCCTACAAGAACCTCCCTTCGGTCGGCAAGGTGATGATCCACCATCCCTACACCTACGAACCGTCGTGGTACGACATGCCGGGCGGGGGGCGCGGGTTCACACGGCCGGCATCGCTCATCAGTCTCTGGTCGACAGCGCCCTATCTGCAGAACAACAGCGTGGGCGAATTCCAGGAGAGCGGCTCGGTGAAGGACCGGATGTCGGCGTTCGAAGACGGCATCACGCAGATGCTCTGGCCGGAAAAGCGGGCTGGCAACGGGACGTTCGCCACGAAATCGGGGAAATCCCTACCCGGGTGGATCGACCGGACGACGCAGCGCAGCTATGTAAACATCGCCCGCGGCTACGTCCCGCCGCTGCTGAAACCGCTCGTCGGCGCCGACGGCATCCGCATCGGCCCCATTCCCGAGGGGACGCCGGTCAATCTGTTGGCCAATATCGACCTCGAGACGGATCCGGCGGTTCTTCTTGGGGTTCTGTTGAAGATCAAACACAAACTGGACGCCTTGCCGCCAGGAGCCAGCGACGACGAGGCGCGCAAGGAGTTCGCGCCGCTTGTGCCGGAGCTGCTCAAGGTCTCCAAGTGTGCTGACTTCGTGGTCAACAAAGGTCACTATTTCGGAACCGACTATCTCCCTGCCAGCGAGGGAGAGCCTGGGTTGTCGGATGCCGACAAGCGTGCGCTCATCGCATTCCTGAAGACGTTCTGAGGACAAACGCGATCGAAAATGCCTGATGAAGCGTACGACTACATCGTCGTCGGCTCCGGAGCCGGCGGCGGACCCCTGGCGGCGAACCTCGCCGTCAGGGGCTTCCGCGTTTTGCTGATCGAGGCCGGCTCCGATCCGGAGTCGTACAACTATCAGGTCCCCTGCTTCCACGCCCTCTCCACCGAAGAGAAAGAGATGGCGTGGAGCTTTTACGTCCATCACTACGACACCGACGAGGAGCGCGACAAGGAGAAATACGTCAAGGGCAAGGGCATTCTCTATCCGCGCGCCGGCACGCTCGGCGGCTGCACCGCGCACAACGCCATGATCACGGTCGTACCGCACGACAACGACTGGGAGGGCATCGCCGATCTCACCGGCGACGAGTCGTGGCGCGCGAAGAACATGTGGCAGTACTTCCAGCGCGTCGAGCGCTGTCTCTATCAGGAAGCGCCGGCGCCCGGCTATAACGATCCGACGGGACACGGATACGAAGGTTGGCTCGGCACGAGCAAGGTCGATCCGGCCATCGGGCTCGGCGACGCCGGCGTGGCCCGCATGATCATCGGCCTGTTGCACACCGCGGCGGAGCGTTTCGGGTTCCGCCGCGCCATCGGTGGAATCGTGGGAGAGGACCCGAACGATCAGCGCAATCGCGCCGCATTGGAGGGCGTCACCACCACCATTCCGCTGGCGACGAACGGCGGGAAACGCAACGGCGCGCGCGAGTTCATCCGCAAGGTGCAGGCGAAGCATCCCGATCTCCTGACAATCCGGATGGACACCCTCGCCACGCGCGTGATCCTCGACGCGAACAAACGCGCGGTCGGCGTGGAGTGCTGGGAAGGGAAGAACCTCTATCGGGCCGATCCCAACCCGGCCGAGCCGCCGGTCTACGAGAAAAAGGAGTACCGCTGCTCGCGCGAGGTGATCCTCGCCGGCGGTGCGTTCAACACACCGCAACTCCTGATGCTCTCCGGCATCGGGCCGAAGGCGCATCTCGAAGATCCGAACATCGGCATCCCGTGCCTCGTCGATCGTCCTGGCGTGGGCTGCAACCTCCAGGACCGCTATGAGGTCGGCGTCGTCTCGAAGATGAAGCAGCCCTTCACTCTGCTCCAGAACGCGACATTCAAACCCAGCCCGGCCGATCCCTGCTTTCAGGACTGGCAACAGGGCAAGGGCGTCTATACCTCGAATGGCGCGATGGCCGCGGTAATCCTGAAGTCGGACCTCGCACTGCCCGATCCTGACCTCTTTATCTTTGCCCTCCCCGGCGACTTTCACGGTTACTACCCTGGCTATTCCGAGAGCATCGTGGCAAAGCGGGACACGCTCACCTGGGCGATCGTCAAAGCTCACACAAACAACACCGGCGGCAAGGTCCGGCTCAAGAGCAGCAACCCTCGCGACACGCCGGTCATCGACTTTCACTACTTCGAAGAGGGCACCGACCCGACGCTCTACGACCTCGAAGGAGTGGTCAGGGCGGTGGATTTCGTCAGGCGCATGAATCAGGAGAATGGCGCGATCGAGCGAGAAATCACGCCGGGCCCGGAAATCGGCTACGAGCAACTGGGCGACTGGATTCGCGCGAATGCATGGGGCCACCACGCGTCATGCAGTTGCAAGATGGGCAAGCCCGACGATCCCAAGGCGGTGGTCGACAGCCGCTTCCGCGTCATCGGAACCGAGGGATTGCGCATCGTCGACGCCTCGGTCTTCCCCCACATCCCCGGCTTTTTCATCGTCACGCCGATTTACATGATCAGCGAGAAAGCAGCGGATGTGATCGTTGAAGACGCCAAGATCCCGTAGGAGCCAGCGAGCCAGAACGTTGGCGCGCTACTGTTGGCCGAGCCTTGGGCAACCAACGCTGCAGGCCGTGCCGGCTAGGGCGTGGCAACGCTCGCTGCGGCGTTGCGGCTCGTATATCGCTGCAGCATCACGCCGACGAGGAGCAGCGACACGGCCACGCCGAGCAGTGAGGCCACGCGATAGGGATCGCCGCGGCGCAGCAGGTCGTGCAGGAAACACTTGAGGATGGCCAGGATCAGCAGGCTCGTCGCGCCGACACGCGCGCCCTGCCAGTCCCAATGCAGCCCGACGAAGAGCAAGCCCGTGGCGATCAAGGACCAGGCGATCGTAAAGGTGACGTCTTCCTTCGCCGCGAAGTTCATGAAGTCGATATTCAGAGCTACGCCCGTCGAGTGGTAGACGTTGGCAATGATGATGTTCACCATGTACCACGACTCGATCAGTCCGGCCAGCGAGAAGAGCAGCCGCAGCCGCGGCATACGCGGCGACGCGACAAACAGCCCAGCGAACAACATCGCGCCGGCACAAAGCGCAACGGCAAATCCGAAGACATACGCGTACACCTTGTAGGTATCGACGTACGTGTAGATCCGCGGGTCGAACGTGATCCAGGTGAAAAGCACCACGGCCAGTCCGACGCTCCAGGCCAGGAATCCGCGATAGGCGAACCGCGCGAAGAGCCAGATCAGCGCGACGGCTTCGAGCGCCAGCGCGACGGCAATCCACGCCTCCGGCAATAGCAGCAGAATCGCGGCGTTGAACAACGCCAGTGCGCTGGTCACGAGCACGCTCGATCGCGGCTCGACCGGTTCGACGCGCGCCACCCACCAGAGCAGCGCCAGCAACACGACCGCCTGGGCCAGCGGCACGATGCCGGCGACGCCGCCGATGCTGCCGACCGTGACCGCGGCGCTGAAGAGAAACACGACGCTGGCAAACACCAGGGCGAGATACGGAGCGAGCGCCGCCCGCGCGCGGGTGCCAGGGAAAAAGGCATAAACGACGAAGAGGACGTACGGAACCATGGCCAGCGAGAGTTGACCGGCGGCTGTCGGCGCGTACGCTGTAATGAGCATCGCCGCGTAGAACGGGACGGCCAGGATGGCCAGAATCGGCATATCGAGAGTCGACGCCAGCGCGAACAGAAGGCCGAAGAGGACCGCGAATGCGGCCAGGACGATCCACGGCATCGGCGGGGGATTGAGCGTGTGGGAAACGTACGTCATGTACAACGGCGACAGCGGATTGAGCACCAGCAGCGCGATCGAGGAGAGCCCGATCGCGATCGCGCCGAGGATCGGATTCCCACGCCGGATGAAGGTGTGGATCAACGCGTAAAGAATGCCCACCATCACCACGACGAGGGTCACGTAGTCCTCGGGCTGCCGGATGGCCATGCCGATGAACACGAAAAAGAGCAGCGATGCGAACAGCGTCGTTCTGACGAGATAGAGCACGATGAACAGCGATACCCAGACCGCGACCAGAAGCACGAGGCCCGGCACAGGCCGCGGTGGCCATGAACCAGGGCCGTACCACTCCCTCCCCCACTGCCAGAACCAGAGAAAGAAGGTCAGCAGCGTGGCCACCCCGCCCGCGACGTGCAACCACGCCGGACCGCCACGCCACACGGTGATGAAGAGGCCGATGGCGATCACCAGCAGGAATCCGAAGAGCACATTGACCTGCTCGCCGTAGTTCGTGTTCGCCGCCATGTAGAACGCGAACAGCAGCGGCAGAAGCATGGCCACCGCGGCAACGTGCCGGAATCGCGGCTGGTATTCGTTCCACGAGCGGTACCAGAACGGAGCGGCCGCGACGATGGCGAACGCGGCAAAGATCATGGCTCCGAAACGGAGTTGCGACGACGTGAGCGACTGAACCACCCACGTCCATTCGTAGAGCGTCGTGCGGGCTACGCTCAGCGCGATCAGCAGCGGCCAACGCATCCGGTAGGCGATCCACGACATCCCCACGTTCAGCAGGAGGAGATAGGCGAAGAGCTCCTGCGGCCTGTCGTTGAATGCCAGCAGCGACGGCATGGCGAACCCGCCCAGGAACCCGAGAAGGGCGATGAAAAACGACTCGCGCCGCGTGGCCAGCAAGCCCGCCGCCGCGGTGACGAGCAGCATGGCCATGAGCGCCACCGGAAGCGGCACGAGGTTCCAGCGAACGTGCATGGCGTAGCACGTCACGTAGAGGATGCCGATACCGGCGCCGTCGATGGCGTCCGCGGTCAGCCCGTAGCGCACCGCCAGAGCCGCGCTGACGATGAGCAATGCCACGCCGGCCCCGAGACCGATCGCTACCAGCAGCCAGTTGCCGGCCGGCGTCGACCGGACGAAGTAGAC
>DATLWH010000255.1:0-2517 GCA_035576505.1 Thermoanaerobaculia bacterium
CTAGAGAGTCCGACCTACGTCGGATTCGCGTCGTCCGGTGACGGTTACCGCAGCCGCCAGAGCACTGACCCATCATCCGCGTAAACGAGCTCGAACGGTGGCGCTGCAGGAAGACGTTGCCACGCCACCGGACAGTGAGCCCGCGAGACGAGCAAGGTTCGGACGTGAAGCCTCGCGAGCGTGCGCGAGAGCTGTTCGGAATCAGCACTGTTGCCGAGTATCGTCTGACTTGTGTACGGGCCGACGACATCGCCCAGCAACTCATCGTTGCCGAAATACATCAATTGCTCCGCGCCGCAGACATAGATCCGCCCTGGTCCGCGGCGCTCGATCGCCCGGTACTCAGGAATGTGATCTTCCAGATACTGCCGTCGCTGCGCTGCGGTGAGGGGCGGAGGACCCTGGCGCACAAGGCGATATCCGGCGTAGGCCATCCCGGGCGCGATCGCCAGTAGAGAAAGCGCGATGATCATTTTCCTGCGCAGCATCGGCACCACGCTACTCGCCGCGGCGATGCTGACCAGCGGAAGAAGCGGCATCAGATAGCGGGAGTCCTGCGGCAGGAAAGTGAAGATGGCGATGTATCCGGCGCAGACCGCGGAGAGAAAGGCGGCCCGGCCATCGCGCGTGGCCGCGATCAGCGTGATCAGCATCGCCACGGCGAAGAGCGGCGAATAAGGCGGCTGAAAGTTGAGACGCTCCCGGGCGAAGGTGATGTCCCAGAAGAGACGCAGGGCGTTGGCGATGCGCGTGGTTGCAGCGATCGGCATCGGGAGCGGAATCGTCCACGCGCTCGTTCCGAACAGCTTCGGCAGAAAGGGAAAGAACGGATTGCCGGTGAGCGTGATGATGCGGGCATACATCGGAAGTACGCCGGCGAGGAATGATCCGACGAACAGAGGAATGCCGCGACGCCGGTTGCTGCCGAGCAGCAATAGGTACACCACCGCGGCCGCGGCGAAATACCAGCCGAGGTACTTGACGCTGCACGCCGTACCGATGAGAAACCCCGCCGCGGCGGTGTTGCGGTCCAGACAATAGACGCCGGCGGCGATGAACAGAGCCAAGGCGACCTCGGCGTGTGTGACCGTGGCCATCTGAATGACGATCGGATTGCCGAGGAAGAGCGCGGCCGCGAGAACGCCGGCCAGCCGCTGCGGCGGCCACTCGATCAGCAGCCCGGCCAGGATCACGACCTCGGCCAGCGCCACGAGGTGCGTCGCCGTGTCGCCCGCCAGCAGAAACGCCGGCACGCAGAGCAATTCATGGAGTTGTGGGAACGCCGGAAAGCGAAGCTCGGTCAGGAAACGGATCGCGCCGGAGCGCGCCATCGCCGCGACGAACGGCAGGTGATAGAGAGTCTCGTCGAACGCGATCGGCGGATAGAGCGCGAGCACGAAGAGTGGAAGTGCGACGATAGCCGCGACGAAGCCCATTCGCGACGTCGGCCGCTGGCCGGCTCGCGCCACCATGACTACCGCGGCGACGATGACGATCGCGGCGAACGCGCCCAGGCTCCACGGGCGCAACGCGCCGATCGTGCCGAGAACGATGAATGTTTGCCCGGCCACAGCCATCCCCATCGCCGAGCGCAGGGCGAGCGACGTGCCCGAGCCCATGACGAGTGTCCCAGCCGCGGCAGCGACGACGAGCAGCAGCAGAAGTACCGCGGCGTGTTCCAGGATGAAGAACAAGCGCTGATGATCGCACGGCGAAGATTGCGCGGTAACGTAGCGCTGCATGCCCGACCTCTCCGTCGTCATCCCGACGTTCAACACGGCGCCGATGACGCTCCGCTGCTGCCGCGCCGTGCTGGCGTCGATGCCCGATGCGGTCGAGGTGATCGTAGCGGACGACGGCTCGACCGATGGAACGGCGGAGCTGCTCGCGCGCGAGGTCCCATCGATCCAGGTCGTACGGCTCGATGCGAACCGCGGCTTTGCGCCGGCGGCGAATCGCGGCGTCGCCCTCGCCCGAGGACGCATCATCATGCTGCTGAACAGCGACGCGATCGTGGAAGCGGATTCGCTTCCGGCCATCGCTGCCGCATTCGAGGCGGATCCCCTCCTGGGCGTCGCCGGCGCGCGGCTCCTCAACGAAGACCGCACACCACAGTGGAGCGGCGGCCGGACGCCTACGTTGCCGTGGATGATCGGCGTCGTCAGCGGAGCCGGCCGCTTCGCGCGTTTCTTCCGGCGCCGCCGGCCGGCCGAGGTGCAAGCCAACGTCGATTGGGTCAGCGGCGCCGCCATGGCCTTTCGTCGTGAGGTGTGGGAAGCGGCCGGCCCTGTCGATGAACGCTACCGCTTCTACTGCCAGGACATCGATCTCTGCCTGCGCGCGCGCAAGGCCGGCTGGCGCGTAACCGTGGTGGAGAAGGCGCGCGCCGTCCATCTCATCGGCGGAACCGTTGCGGGCGGCAGCAAGCTCCACCACGATCCCGAAAAGCTCTGGCCCGATCTGCTCGATTGGGGGGCGGCGCACTACGGACGCCGATGGTTAGTCGTCGCGCGATTG
>DATLWH010000256.1:0-4587 GCA_035576505.1 Thermoanaerobaculia bacterium
CTCCCGCATCACAGTTATTAGCGTTATGCACCAGAAACCCTAACGCATGCGAATGGAATATGGTGTTACAACATAAAACGGGCTCGCAAGTGCTTGTTTCCACATAACTTATGGGTCGATTTTGCGTTGACTCCGCACCTCCTTTCCATAGAATACGGCTCCACCAACGTCCTGTCGGTACCCTGAGTTTAGGAGTGAGCATGGATCAACGCTATTCAACAATCATCTTTGTCCCGCACGCGCGGGCCAAGTTCCGGAAGTTGAAGGTGTCCCACCGCCTACTCTTCTCGCTGGTATCGCTCGTCACGTCGTCCCTCTGCCTGTCGACCTTCTTTTCCGTCCAGTACTTCACCTCCCTGTCCCAGACCCACGAGTTAAGCAAGCTTCGCCACGAAAACAAAGAGTTGCAGACAGCCAACGAACAGTTCAGCAAGTCGGTCGAGTCGCTCCGCGGCCAACTCCGTACGGTTGAAGACCGTACCCGCAAGCTGGCCATCTACGCCGGCATCAGCAGCCTCGATGACAGTGCTCAGGGCGGCGTCGGCGGCCTTCGTCCACCTGACCTCGGCAACAATCCCTATCGCGATGACGTCGACAAGATGGCCTTCCGCTCACGCCGCATCGAGAGCGACCTCTCCGTGCTCGAGCAGAAGCTCGTCGCGCAGTCGCAGCTCCTGGCGTCGACGCCTTCGATCGCGCCGGTCCGCGGAATTTTGACGGACGGCTTCGGCGGCCGTTCCGATCCATTCACAGGCGAGCCGGGCACACACAACGCCATCGACATCTCCTCCGCGGCCGGCCAGGCTGTCCGTGCTCCCGCCGACGGCATCGTGGTCAAGGCGGAGTGGGCCAACGGATACGGCAACGTAATCTATCTCTCGCACGGCTACGGCTATTCGACGCGCTACGGACACCTTTCGTCGTACGCGGTCAAGCCCGGCCAGCACGTCAAACGGGGCGACATCATCGCCTACGTCGGCTCGACAGGCCGCTCCACCGGCCCGCACCTTCACTACGAGGTGCGCCTGAACAACAACCCGGTCAACCCGCTCGAGTACATCCTCAACGCGTTCTGATCGCTGTGCGCCGAAGGCGCATCGATCAAAACAGCCGGCGCCCTACCATCCCCTGCTCGTCAGCCTCGTTCGTCAGCAGCCAGCCGACGACATCGCCGGGGATGAAGCGTTGCGCCGGGTAGCCCTTGACGTCGAGCGCGGCGGAGCCATAGTGCTCGACATCGGGCGCCTTGATGTCGTGAAGGCGCTTCTGCCAGAGCACAAAATTCTCCGTTCGCAGGTCGACCCATCCGGTTGAGGCGTAGCGCTCGATTGCCTCTTTGTCGAGAGGGACCACTGTGCCGGAAGCGGTAGGCGGTGGGATGCTGACGCGCGGACCGCGCGTGATCACGAGGTTGCCGCCGCGCGAGCGGAGCATCGGGAGCCCGATGGTGACGATCTGGCTCACGAGGCGCGGATTGGCCCCGAGGTGTTCCTCGACTTTCCTTCGCATCTCCTCGGGAGCGATGCCGCGGATCGCTTCGATGTTGTCCGTGCCCGCGGCATTCAGGATCAGATGGGCCTCGGCCAGAAGTTTCGAGAGCTTGGGCGGGCCGAGGTGGCCGATGGCGATCGACGGCAAGACCTCGTCGCTCTTCTCCGCTTCCAGCCGCTGCATTTCGCGAATGGCGTGCTCGCGCAGCACGCCGGCGCGGTAACTCGGCTCGGTGATGGCACCGTCGATCGCCGCGAGAACGTCGCGGCCGGTCGACGCGCCGAGAATCTCGAGGACCACCGTGCGGGCAACCTCCTCCGGCGTCACGTACTCCATCTGCCGTGGATAGGTGATGGCCTGGAACTCGCCGATGGAGAAGAAGCCGTTCTCGCCGGTGTCCGCTCCGATGATCTCCAGCGGCACGTCGCGGTCTTCGAAACGGCCGTAACTCGCGTCGTCGCGAAGCTGCAGCGATGCCCCCAGCGTTTCGTCGCGGGCATTGACCAGGTAGGCCTTCGTCCTTTCGCCGCGCAAGGTGATGTGCCTTTTGCCGACGCGTTTGAAGCCGATCATCGCCCCCGGCTTCACTTCCTTCACGATCGCGCCATGCTTTTCTTCGGATGACGCCGGCGTGCGTGCGAGGAGGAACATCAAACCCGTGTGTGCGAAGCCGATCGCTGATTTGGCCAGCAGCGGCAATGACGGCTTGTCTTCGCTGTGCGTATAGGGAACGTTGATGCCCATTCCCCCGGTGCCGGTCGTGCCGACCTTGACGTACACGCGCACCGACGACTCTTCCAGCGTGCGATGGAGGAAGAGAATGTGCCGGGCGATCTGCGGAAGCCCCTGCGAGATCAGCAGAGCGCGCACCGCGGCGATCAGTTCCGGCAGCTTCGCCAGTTTCCCCGGGTCCGCTGCGTTCTCGACCGCCTGCAGCAGCGAATACGCCTTCTGCGCGACCTCGAATTCGTTCTGGTAGCTGATCGCGGATGCCGTGTTGATGCTGTCGACGATCACATCCGGCTTGTGCTGATCGACGAGTTTGAAGAGCGCGGACTTTTTATAGTCGGCATCGCGGGCGAAGATCTCGTGGAACAGCACGTCGTACGCGGCCGGGTCGCTGACGATGTCATCGCGGCGCCGCCCCTGAAGCGACTCGGGGATGAAGATGTCGCCCCAGGCGCCGGTCAGCTCGACATCGTCGTCGATTTCATTCTTCAGGAAGGCGATGGCCTCGCGGACTTCATCCTCGCGCAGCGAGGCGATGACGATCTTGTTCGGACGCAGCTCCCGCGCCGCCTCCCGCGCTACCTGCAGGCCGACCATGCCTGCCCCGCCGAGGATGAGGACCGTGTGCGCGCCACGGACGCGCCGGTCCGGCGTCAAACGCGCTCCTCCTCCCCCTGCGGGAGGTCCCAGCGCTCGGTGATGCGCTCATGCGTCAGCCACCTCTCGCAGTCGAGCGCCGCCATGCAGCCGGTGCCGGCCGCGGTGACGGCCTGGCGATAGACATGATCGACCGCGTCACCGCAGGCAAAGACCCCCTGGATGTTCGTCGCCGTCGAGTGGGGATGCCTGAGGCAGATGTAGCCGCGCTCGTCGAGCTCGAGCTGTCCCGCGTACGGCTGCGTGTTGGGAGTGTGTCCGATGGCGACAAAGAGCCCCTGTGTCGCAAAGTCCGTCACGACGCTGGTTTTCAGGTTGCGGAGCTTGAGCGACGTGATGCCGCCCTCTTTGGTGCCGATGACTTCATCGACGGTCGAATCGAGGAGGAACTCGATCTTGGGATTGCCGCGCGCCCGATCCTGCATGATCTTCGATGCGCGCAATTCCTCCCGGCGGTGGACGACCGTGACTTTGCTGGCGAACTTCGTGAGGAAGGTCGCTTCCTCCATGGCCGAGTCGCCGCCGCCGACGACGACGATCTCTTTGTTCTTGAAAAAGAACCCGTCGCAGGTGGCGCAGTACGACACGCCGAAGCCTTGCAGCGCCTTCTCGCTCGGCAGTCCGATCTGCATCGCCGAGGCGCCGGCGGCGATGATCAACGCCTGGCATTCGTAGATGTGCGAGTCGGTGGTGACGACGAAAGGATGGCCGGCCAGTTCCACGCTTTCGACCTGTTCCATCTTGAAGACGGCCCCAAATCGCTCCGCCTGCTGGCGCATGAGGTCCATCAGCTTCGGCCCCAGAATCCCCTCGGGGAATCCGGGATAATTCTCGACGTCGGTGGTGATGGTGAGTTGCCCGCCAGGCTGCAGCCCCTCGAGGACGAGCGGCGCCAGATTGGCACGTGAGAGATAGATCGCCGCCGTGCATCCGGCCGGCCCGGAGCCGATGACGATCACCTGGTAGTCTTTGATCCGTTCCATGCGGCGCGCATTCTATCGCGTGGGTCGCTCAGAACAATTTCGACTGAGGTGGCTTTGCCCCGCCGCGCAACGCGTCGATCAACGCCTGGCCGAGCAGTGCCTTCTGCCAGTTCCGCATCACCGGGACGCGGTCGAGATCGGCGGGTTCCAGCGGCTGGGCCTGGGCCACGGTGGCCAGGATGTGCCGCGGGGCGAGGACGGAAGCATCGACCTTCAGGTCGCGCGCGATCTTGTCGCGGGCTTTCTTCATGCGATCGATGCGCGCTTCCAGCTCGCGGTCGCGAAGCCACGTTTTCGCTTCGCTCTTCTCCGGCAACTCCTCCTCGGGGATGGCCAGCGCTTCCTGCACCAGGCGGACGATGTCGCGGCCATAACGGCCGCGGTGATAGCCGGAGACTCCCTTGATGGAGTTGAATTCCTGCGCCGCCTGCGGCTTGATCTTCGCCACCTCGAAGATCAGATCGTTGCTGAAGATCTTGAACGGCGGACGGTCGGCCTCGCGCGCCAGTCCGTCACGATAGCCGTAGAGCGCGCGGACGACGGCCAGCGAACGACGATCGAGCGCGCCCAGGCCTTTCAGACGGCGAAAGGGCTCCTCGTCGCTGTCCTTCTCGTTGAAACGGATCTGCTCCAGTCGGGCGAACTCTTCGACCGCCCACTCCCATCGGCCGAGCGCTGTCAGCTCGTCGCGCAGACGGGTGGCCAGATCGATGAGGTGGCGCGTGTC
>DATLWH010000257.1:0-4689 GCA_035576505.1 Thermoanaerobaculia bacterium
CTTCCGATAGAGCGGCGTGTTCGGATAGGGCATGAGGATGTTGTAGGCGGCCAGGGTGAAACGGCTCTCCAGCGCGAAGTCGACCGTGGCCTCGATCGACTCCTGCGTGTCGTGGTCGTATCCGAGCGTGAAGGCGGCCCAGCTCTGCATGCCGTGCTCGCGCAGGATGCGCACCTCTTCCTTGTACTTGGAAAAACGCGGGATGTTGGGCGACTTGCGTGCGTCGCGCAGGCTTTCCGGTGTGATGGTCTCGAACCCGGTGACGTTGCCCCAGTTCCCGGAGCGCTCGAGCAGCTTCATCAGCGGCAGATTGCGGGTGACGTCGAGGCTGGCCTGGCTGACCCAGTGCAGGTTCATCGGGATGAGGGCGTGGCAAAACTCGGCCAGCGCCTTCTGATCGCTGGCGATGTTGTCGTCGATGAAGAAGATGAACTTCCTCTTCTGCGCTTCAATCTCGCGCAGGACGTCGTCGATGGCGCGCACGTAGTGCTTCCTGTCGAAGTACTGGCTTACCGCGCAGAAGCTGCAGGCGAAGCGGCAGCCCCGCACGTACTGCATGAGCGTGAGCGGCAGATAGCCCTTGCCTTTGAAGAGATCGCGCCGCGGAAGCACTCTGCCGATCTGCCCCACGCCGGGTGGCCCTTCGTAGCGCGGCTTGAGCCGGCCGTGCCGCGCATCGTCGACGACATCGGCCCAGACCGTTTCGGCATCGCCGAGGAAGATGCTGTCGGCGTGCAGCGAGGCCTCCTCCGGGAGGAGGGTGATGTGCATCCCGCCGAGGATCACCGGCACGCCGCGCGCGCGATACTCGGCCGCGATCTCGTAAGCGCGGCGCGCGGTGTAGGTCTCGACGGTGATGGCGGCCAGGTCGGTTTGCTCGTCGTACGGGATCGACTCCATCCGGTCGTCGTACAGAACACACTCGACGTCCGGCGGCGTCATGCCAGCCAGCACGGCCAGCATCAGCGGCTCCATCCGTCCCTCATCGACGTAGAGGCTGTGCTCCATGCGGCCGATGTTCGGTTTGATGAAGGTGATCTTCATGGCGTCACAGTCCGAGCTGCCGGTGCTGCTTCTTGTAGATTTCCCGGCGGGAGATCACGTTGGCGATGGTGGTCAGGCCGGCGCGGAACGGAGAGAAGGGGGAGTCGGCGCGCAGTACGCGGCTGCCGATGGACCGCCAGCTATAAAAGCGCCGCCGCGCTTCGAAGACGCCCTCGGTGAGCTCGCGCGGCCGCATGCCGCGCGGCTCGAAGATGGCGTCGCCGTAGCGATAGTTCGGATCGAGCCACCACTTCGGCGAGAGCAGCCTCCCCTCGGCCAGGAGACGTTCGTAAAGCGCCGAGCCGGGCGTGGGAGTGAGCGGATTGAAGTTGGCGATCTCCAATCGCGACTCCAGCGCGAACTCGAGCGTGCGCTCGATGGACTCCTTCGTGTCGGCGTCGTAACCGAAGACGAACGTGCCGTAGATGGCGATGTTGCGGCTGTGCAGGGCGCGCACGACCTGTTCGTAGGAGCCGCTGACGCTGTTCCACGACTTCTGCATCTGGGCGAGGCTGGCCGCGTTGAGCGACTCGAAGCCGATCAGCACGCAGCGGCAGCCGGCCCTGGCCACGCGGTCGAGGAGCGCTTCGTCGCGGGCGACGTCGATGCTCATCTGGCACGACCAGCGGCGCTTGAGCGGTGTCAGCGCATCGAGCAGCGCGATGAAGTCGGACTTCCGGCCGAGAAGGTTGTCGTCGACGAAGAAGAGCAGGCGGTTTGGAGGAAGAGCTTCGATCTCCGCCACCAGGCCGTCGAGTGGGCGGACGCGCAACGTCGTTCCATAGAAGCTGTGGATCGAGCAGAAGTCGCACGCGAACCGGCATCCGCGGCCGTACTGCACCAGCTCCACCGGCGCGTAGTGCTTGCCGCGGTAGATCGAACGGTCCAGCCGGTAATCGGTCAGGGGTGTGTCGTTGCCGCCTGAGTAGATCTGCTGCAGGCGCCCGCCCTTGAAGTCTTCCAGCAACCGCTCCCACGACCCTTCGGCGTCGCCGACGACGACGGCATCGGCGTGCTCGAGCGCCTCGTGCGGCAGGAAGCTGGGGTGGTAGCCGCCCATGACCACCGGCACGCCGCGCGCGCGATAGCGGTCGGCGATGGCATAGCCGCGCCGCGCAGTGAAGGTCTCAACGCTGAATGCGGCGAGATCCGGTTGGTCGTGCTCAGGCACGGCCTCCGCCTTCTCGTCGTAAAACATGACGTCGAAGTCGAAGTCGCGCGCACGGGCCGCCAGGATCCCCATGGCCAGCGGCGGCATGGCGTCGGAGGAGCGGTAATCGCCAAGGTTGGGGCGGATCAGGGTGAGTCTCATAGCAGCGCGGCCTCCGGTTGAGTCGGCCGCCCGTTCGGCGGCGCCGTCCCGTCAAAGGAGACGGCGTACACCCGCGCGGGATACGAGATCGGCTTGAATCGTCTCACAGCCGGAATCAGCGGATGAGATGCGTGGAGGCCGATGCTTGCGGCGGGGGTGTCGCAGTGAGAGAGGAGGTCTTCCACCAGCGCGCCGGCATCCGCCAAGGCGGAATCGGAGAGGGCCAGGAAGGCGATGAAGGTCTGATCGAGCGCGCCTCCTTCGGGCGGCAGAGGAATGCGCCGGAGGAGCCGCGCGTAGGCGTTGTACATGGGCATCAACGCACCGAGCGGGCGCCGGTAACGGCGTGCGACGATCTGCTTGAAGGCGCGCTGGTCCCACAACGCCGCGACGCCTTGCAGTCCGTCGCCGCTCTCGAAGACGAGGAAATGGGCGATGCCGATCCGGCCCACGAGATCGTCGTCCAGCACCGGTGAGTATTGAAAGCGAGCAGCCTGTGTGTTGTAGAAGCCGATGATTGGGGCGGCATCGTCCGCCGCAGCCGGACGCCACAATCCGCGCCGTCTTCCTCGGGCCGCAGGCAGCGCGAAGGTGACGTAGTCGCCCTGTGGTTGATAAGGAGGCAAACCACGAACGCCTGCCTCCAGAAGCCGCCGGGCATTCTCGTTCCCGGACGCGACGACGGTGAACCACCACGGCTGCGTGCTGGTTGCACCTGCCAGCGATCGGATCGACGCGTACCCTTCGCGCAGGTAGCGGATCTTGCGGCGGTAGTCGGGTCTCACGCGCAATCCGCCGAGGTAGCCGAGCCGTTCGGGGCGTCCATCGAGATGCACCGGAACCACCGCGGCCGTGTAGATGCCGATCACGTGGCCCGCCTCTTCCGCGATCACGGCCCAATCCCGCCCGAAGAGATCCGCGGCGGCGAAGAACGATGGCTCGCGCTCGATGGCCATCTCCACCCAGGTGGGCATGCCGTTATCGCGCAGGATGGCGCGGATCAGCGCGTCGTCGGCAGCGGTGGCCACACGGAACGTGGTCATTGGACCTCCAGCAATTTGCCGGTCCAGGTCTCGTCGCCGAGCGGGTAGCCGTTGCGCTGCGAGATCTCGTTGCGGTGCAGAGCGTTCACGAGAAAGAAGTTCCGGAAAACGAAGCCGTCGCGGACGTGGCGCGTGCTGCGGCGGAGAATGTTCGGCCAACCGTAGAAACGCCTGCGGGCGGAGACGCAGCCCGCGGTCACCTCCTCCGGCGTCAGCGACTTCGGCACGAAGGGGAGGGCGTTGTAGCGGTATTCGGGGTCGAGCCACCAGGCCTCGTAGCGAAGCCGCCCCTCGGTCTGCAGGCGTTTGTAGAGCGGCGTGCCGGGAAACGGGGTGAGGTGATTGAAGGCGGCGATGTACATCCCCTCTTCGGTAGCGAAATCGACCGCTTCATCGAAGGACGACGAGGTGTCGTGCTCGTAGCCGAAGATGAATGTGCCGTAGACGAAGATGTAGTGCTTGCGTAAGTTTGCCAGCGCTCCGCGGAAGCCGCTGCGCATCGTGTTGAAGCGCTTGTTCATCAGCGCGAGGTTCTTCGCGTCGAGGCTCTCGAATCCGATCAGCACGCCACGGCAGCCGGCGCGGTGCAGCTCACCCAGGAACTCCTCGTCGTGCGCGGCATCGATGCTCATCTGGGTGATCCAGCGGATGTCGAGCCTGGCCAGCTCCGCCAGCAGCGGCTTGCCCGCTTTGAGGTCACCCGCGAAGTTGTCGTCGACGAAGAAGAAGACCCGCTTCTGGCCTCTCAGCCCGGAGATCTCGGCGATGACATCCTCCGGTGGCCGGCAACGGTATGTGCGCGAGTAGAACGTCTGGATGGCGCAGAATTCACACGGGAAGCGGCAGCCTCGCCCCGTCTCCACCAGCCCGATCGGCAGATAGCGCTTGCCGCGGAAGAGGCGCCTGTCGACGCGCATCTTCGCCAGCGGCTTCTGCTCTCCGTGATAGCGGCGCTGTAACGTTCCGTGGCGCAGGTCGTCGATTACCCGCTCCCAGATTCCTTCGGCCTCACCCGTGACCACTGCATCCGCATAGCGCGAGACCTCGTCGGGGACGAGCGTGGCGTGAAAGCCGCCCATGACCACCGGAATGCGGCGGCGGCGGTACTCGCTGGCGATCTGGTACGCGCGCGCCGCGGTGTAGGTCTCGATGGGAATGGCCACGGCCTCGGTAGGGGCGTCGAAGTCGATCGCCTCCATCCTGTCGTCGTAAAAGGCGACATCGATTTCCTTCGGAGTCAGTCCGGCCAGAACGGCGATCGGCAGCGACTCCATCTGCCACGTGCGGACA
>DATLWH010000258.1:0-6320 GCA_035576505.1 Thermoanaerobaculia bacterium
AACGCCGGCCGCCGCAGGAACGAAGTCCTCCAGCTTGCGAAGGCGCAGCGTCGGGTCCGCGCCGAAATCCTGCCGCAGCCACCCCAGGTGCCCGTTTCCGAAGATCACCAGGATGCGGTCCTCAGGAGTCGTCACCAGCCTCGTGACGTTGTTGAAGATGCGGGCGTTCCGCCGGTACCACTCCGCCAGCAGGTCCGGACCGGCGTAGTCTCCGGGCTCGCCGTAGTGCCCCTGGAGATAATAGAAGCCGACGTCCTTTGCCACCTTCGCGTCGGAGTTCATATAGAGCAGCGTCTGGAGCACGGTGTGGGTCTCGAGGTACTCCCCCTGCGCCTTCACCATCTCCCCGATCTCTCCCATCATCGCGTCGAGCCTGGCCGACTGCCCGGTGGCCTTGGCGTAATCAATGATGCGCTGGAAGGGAAAATCGCCGTCGGCGTCGACCGCGTAGATGGCGGTGTGGCCCATTTCCCTGGCCAGCCGCAAACCGATCTGGTCGATTTCGTTGGCCGTCAGAACATACTGGCCGGCCAGGTACTGCGTGTAACGCTCGTTCAGCTTTCGCTGGGAATCGTTCTCGACCGCGATCTTCGTCGGCTTGAACTTCGCCAGCACCGCGTCGAGCTCGGCCATCTGCTTCTGGCGCTCGGGAGAGAGGACGTCGTCGGCGTGCATGTTGAAGATGTCGTGCCCCGGGTTGGCCATGTGATAGACGCCCAGCACCAGCACCTCGGCGCGCTTCGTTTCGTCGTTGGACGGCGCCCCCTGCGCCGGAGTCAACATCCCCATCGCCGTCACCGCGGCAAAACACAGCACCGTCATTCGCATCAGTCGCCTCCGGAGGCTGTGCTACGGCAAAGCAGCCGTCAGGTTTCCGGCCCTGGTCATGGCGCGACGGGCGCACTGAAGATGACGTCGTCCTGGAACGTAACCCCGTTGCCGATGTCGCTGAATTTGTGGGGCGATGGCATCGAGTGCCGGCCGGCGATGGTCTTCCCATCGTCCGTCTTCGTCTCGAACGTGTCTAGTCCCTGGAGCCGCATCGGCTGTTGTGCGCCGTTGAAGGCGGCGTCGTAGATATCGTTGTAGAGCGCGATCTTTCCCGGGTGACCCATCGGATCGTCGCCGAGCAGCAGCTCGATCGCGTGCAGTTTGCCGGCCGTGGCCAGCGCCTCGCGGTTGCTCGAGCTGGCAAGGTCCTCAGCGCTGATCTCCACGTCCGAAAGGATCACCAGAATCTCGACCTTCTTCTTGTCGGACCGCCCCGGCCTCGCCGACGCGTAGACGTGCGTCAGCTTGAAGACCTTCCCGTTGACCACCATCTGTCCGGTGACCTTTCCCGGATCCGCCGCGGAGACGGCTGGCGAAGAAAGAGTGAGCACGAGCAGCATGACGAAGCAGATTTTCATGGGGGTTACCTTTCGTTGGCGGTGAGGATGAATCGGACCGGGCCTTGTTCCGCGAACCTGCGGGCGGTCAGCCTATGCCTGACCGCAGTCCCCTGTCCATGCTTATCAGTCGGGGTTGAGGCGAGGAGCGTGCCTGATCCGCGTGATCAAATAACTGGAACGAGCGGAAGCAGGAATGTGGTGTTGGTAAGCACGGATCGCTCAAAGGTTTGCCAGGCGAAAAACGAAGGCCTGGCACCTCGGCACATAGCTTGGGAAGCGAACATGCCACTCGAAAGGCCTACAACCAAGCGAAACGAATGCCTAGTCCTTCATTTGCCCAATCGTGATGCCTAAAACAACGCCGATAATCGCGCCGCCTATCGCTCCATACAGCAGGCCGTTGAATACGTTAAAACCGGGCATCAATGCTTGGTACCAGCTAACACATCCAGCAAGCCCCGTCCCAATGCCACCAAAGAGGGCGCCAAGCATTGCGCCTATCGGGCCCAGTTCATCGGAGGCAGCATTTCTCCGCATTCGCTTCGCTTCGGCAGCCGCGGCTCTTGCTGCAGCCTCACGTGCCGGTGCAGTTCGTAATAGCTCAGCGGCCGCCTCAGCCTCCATAGCTCGCTGCTGCTCAAAGGCCACTCTTAACGCCACTGCCTTCCTCTCTGTATCCGCCTTTTCCTGCGCACGAACAGCAGTCCAGTAGCCCGCCGCAATTTCACCCCGGCACAGTGGACAGCGTGAGGCTCCAGTCTTGAGCGAAGTCTGCATGCAATATGGACAGTCGTAGTTGCCGAGATTAGTTCTAGTACGCGCAATGTCGGAGAGCGAGTTTCTCATCTCCTCGCGGTCGAGTTCTGCACGCTCCTCTGCGTCGCGGCATGTTGGACAGCCACGGACGAAGTAGTCGTCGAAGCGTCCATGTGTTGGGCAATAGCTCATGTGAATCTCGACCAGAGAACAACGTTGATCGCGTGTTTCCGAGGATAGAGGTGGCGGCTCATCAGGGCTCTACCGCACGACGACGTTGCCGCGGATTGCGTCTTCGGGAACCCCGCGAAGGCCGTCTTCCCTGCGATCATCGAGGATGAGAGCGATTGCTTCGGCCAGGTTCTGGCGCGCGTCCTCAGGAGAGCGCCCCTGTCCGTTCGCACCTGGAATCTCGGGTGAGTTCGCAACGAACCATTCGCCGTCCTGCTCGATGATGGACGTGAACTCGTTGTGCATGTCGGGATTCTACCGCAGCGGGTTGGATTGGTTCACGCGGAGGCGCGGAGACGCGGAGGAGGGGAAGTGGTTGACGATTCTGTGGAGGCCCTCTTTCAGCGTGGCGCCGCCGAAGTTGATCAGCAATCCGACTGGTAGATTCATCAGACGAAGGTACGTGAGTACTTGCTTGCCGTGGACGGGGGCGAGCTTTTCAACGGACTTGACCTCGACGATCACGCGCTCATCAACCAGTAAATCGACGCGGAAGCTATCCTCGAAAACGATACCGTCGTATTCGAAGCAGATTGGTTTTTGCCGCTCTACCGGAAGTCCTCGCACCGCAAGCGCACGCGCCAGGACAAGCTCGTATACCGACTCAAGCAACCCTGGACCCAGCCCCTTGTGAATCCTCATCGCCGAGTCGACGATCGATCCAGTAATCTCATCCAGTTCGGGCATCACTACTTCGCTCCGCGCCTCCGCGTCTCCGCGTGAACATTGTCCCTCGGCACGAAAACCATCGCCGAGGATTCCGCGAGGAGTAGAGGGAACACCCGAAAAACCCCTCGGAATGGAATCCGCTGCTACCTCCGCTGCTACCAGGAGTGGACCTTCCTCATCAGCGTCCATCTGCGTCATCTGCGGATCTACAATCCCCCGCCCATGGGCGCGCTGTTCCTCACGATTGCCGTCACGACGTTCCTCATCGCCAATGTCGCCGCGTATCGCGTGCTCGTGCGCGTCCATCCGCGGCGGCGGGCCATCGTCATCGCGCTGATCATCGTCGGCAACGCGATGTGGATCTTCTTCCCCACCCTCAACGCGCGGACCGATTTCTCACGGTTTGTAAGGGCGACGCTTGGACCGCCCTGGTTTGCCTGGAGCTGTTTCGCCATCCTCTACTCGGCGTTCGCGCTCCTGCTCGCGGTGGCCTGGCTGCCGGTGATGCGGCGGATGACCTTCGCGCGATTTGCGCGATGGCCGTCGCGCCTCTTCCTCTGGACGACGCTCTTCGCGCTCGTCGTCGGCGTATGGAACGCGCTCGTTCCGCTGCGCATCGAGAGGGTGCCGGTCGCGCTCGACAACCTTCCGAAGGAGATGAACGGCTTCCGCGTCGCCCTGATCTCGGACCTGCACACCGGTCTTTACTCACGGCAGTCGCGGCTGGAAACGATCTTCGCCACGGCCGCTGCGCAGAAGCCGGACGTCATCCTCCTGGCCGGCGACAACATCGACGACGACCCGGTCTTCACGACGAAGCTGCTGGCGGCGACGCGGGTGCTCGATGCGCGGATGCCGCTGATCGCGGTGCTCGGCAATCATGAGATGTACGGCGATCCGTTCGAGGTCATCCGGCGGCTGCGCGGCAGCCGGATTCATCTCCTCGTCAACGAGGGCGTGTCCGTAAGAAGCATCTGGATCGCCGGGATCTCCGACTTCGCTTCGAGGACTCCCCGGCTCGCTCCCGACGTCGATGCCGCGTTGCGGGGAGGTCAAGGCTCATTTCCGATCCTCCTGGCACATCAGCCGAAAGCGTTCGCCGAGGCGATGAGGCGCGGGCTGCCGCTGACGTTGTGCAGGCACTCGCATGGAGGGCAGTGTGCGATCCGGCCGCTGCATTGGTCATTGTCGGGAATGTTCCTCCCCTACCACATGGGGCTCTACCAGCATGGCACCTCGCAGCTCTACGTCAACACGGGGACCGGCTACTGGCTGCTGCCGTGGCGGTTTGGGATTGGCATCTCGCCGGAGATCAGCGTCATCGAGTTGCACGGTTTGATCCGCAGATGACGCAGATGAAACGCAGATGAGAGCTTCTTCAATCTGTGTTCATCTGCGTCATCTGCGGATAAGCTTTTGACTCTCTCAACGCGACACAACCCGCCGGAGCGCGTCTGCCTCGAGCGAGGCCTTCACCTCGGCGTCGCCGGTGTGGGGCTGATCCTGCGGATGGGCGAGGTAGTAGCCCTGCAGGAGATCGACGCCGAGGTCGCGGCACCACTCGTACTCCTCGACCGTCTCGATCCCCTCGGCCAGCGTCTTCGCGCCGATCTTGCCGGCCAGCTCCACCAGCATCTTCACGAGGTCCTGCTTGATCGGCTCGTCGGCCAGCGTGGAGACGAGGCCTTTGGTGATCTTGAGGTAGTCGGGCGCCAGAGCGGCGATTGCCTCCAGTGAGGCGTAGCCCGAGCCGGCGTCGTCGATGGCCACCTCGATCCCCTTGTCGCGGAACTCGTCGAGCAGTCTCCGAAAGACCGCATAGTCCTCGATGGCGGCGCGCTCGGTCAGCTCGAAAACGAAGTTGCCGCGGTGCTCGGAGAAGAACGACACCATCTCGTGGATGCGGAACTCCGACTCCTCGAACATCTCCGCCTCGAGGTTGAGGAGGTACTTTCGTCCGGTGAGCGTGAACGAGCGAAGGCGCTTGAGAGCGGCTTCCAGCGCCACCGTCTCCAGCGCCCAGGCCAGCTTGGCCTCGCGGGCGAAGGCGAAAAGCACGTCGGAATTGCGGAATGACGAGTTCGGCGCGCCCCGCGTCAGCACCTCGTAGCCGAACACCGTCCCCTCCTGCGCCCAGACGATGGGCTGGAAAAGCGTCGTCACCCGCTTGCGGCGGATGATGTCGCGCAGCTCGCGCGTCAGCTGCTTTTTCCGCTGCTGCTCGGCATCGCGCACGGCGTCGCCGGCGGTCTGCATCCCCTGATAGACCTGCCGCTCCAGGCGGATCTGCGGCCGATAGTCGATGCGCGCCGCGCCGACGAAGAAGCCGATCTGCCCCTGTTGCATCGTAGGAAAGCGCTGCCGCATGGCCGCGATCAGCTTCTCGCGGATGTCGTTGGCCATGAGGTCGAAGGCCGCTTCCTGCTTCGAATCGCTGCCGCGCGACTCGAAGAAGATGTAGAAGCTCGACCCGCCGACCAGGTTCGCGGCCACGAGAGACTTGGGAAAGCGCGTCCTCGCTTCGGTGGCCACCGCCTCGCCGGCGCAGCGAAGGAACTCGTCGAAAAACGCCCAGCCGTACTCGGCCTCGATCGATTCGAACTGCTCGATGTCGACGTAAACGATGCCGATCTCGCTCTGCTCGATCAGCATTTCCTTGAGCCGGCTCAGGACCATCGGCACCGTGGGCAGGCCGCTGGCGCGATCGAAGAGCATGCTCTCCGATACCCGCGCCGCCTCCACCCCGGCCTGCTGCGGGCGATGCTTGCGATGAAGCAACGCCCCGATGCGCTTGACGACCTCGTCACGATTGAAGGGCTTGACGAGGTAGTCATCCGCACCGAGCTGCAAGCCGGTCAACCGATCCTTGACGTCGCCGCGGGCGGTGACGAGCACGACAGCGATCTGGGAGGTCCGCTGCATGGCCTTCAAGGCCTGGCATACCTCCCACCCGCTCCGCTTCGGCATCATGACGTCGAGCAGGACGATGTCCGGCAGGCGGGACTGGGAGATGGCCAGCGCTTCCTCCCCGTCCCGCGCCGTCAGCACCTCGCAGTCGAGCGGACGAACGTACAACGTCAGCAGCCTCTGCACATCCTGGTCGTCATCCGCAATCAACACCACCGGCCGCTCAGACATCGTTGGGCAATGATATTGCGTGAACCTTGCCATGCGGTTGTTGCTTTATCCGCAGATGACGCAGATGAACACAGATGGAGAACGACCCCGGGTCCCCTATCTGTGTCCATCCGCGTCATCTGCGGATCGGTCAAC
>DATLWH010000259.1:0-5679 GCA_035576505.1 Thermoanaerobaculia bacterium
GCCAGCGTCCAGCTTCCCGACATCAGCGTCCAACCTTCTCGATATGAGCGTCCACACTCTTCGACGCCAGTATCCAACCTTCTCGACGCTGACGTCCGCACTCTCGACAACGACGTCGACGTGATCGAACGACGGCGTCCAGACTCTCGACGCGTGCGTCGAACTTCACGAGGTTCGCCCGCATCGCGCTCTGACGCCGCTGCATCCCGGCGCGCGACAACCCTACGACCTGGATACCACGACACGGCTGTGACCTTCTTCCGGCTGGCGCGTCTAACGGACAGTGAGCAGAAAGCACCGTTTCGCCAGCGCAGCTCATCGTCCCGGGTTCGAAGGAGCGCGAATCGTTTGCGGCTCGACGCGGGCCTGTGACCTTTCTCCGGCTGATGCGTCAAAGGGACAGATGAGAAAGCGTTCCCGAGGCCGTCCTCCTCCTCCGGCTCAACTGCCCTCGCATCCACGGCAGTTGAGAAAGGAAAGGGAGACTCCATATGTCTACGCAAAAGGATGTGCCGGCGCGGCGTTCTCACACAGATACGGCCCAGGCCATGATCGAGCAGGCGCGGGCCATGCGGCAGCAGGTTCCCAACTTCGTCGTCCCCTCCTCCAGGAGCGAAAGCCAGCGTCTGATCAAAGCCGCTTCTGTTCCGCCGGAGTTCGTCGAGCTGTCGGCCGTGGCGGTGACGAACAGCACACCGCTTCTCCATGGAGGAGCGTTGGAGCCGGCGCTGACCCGCGATCTGACGCGTTTCGCCGATGCGTGCGACCCCGTGGCCGACGAACTGGAAGCGCTGGCGCAGTTCATCCGCCACAGCACGCTCGCCGCCAGGAACAGGGCAGGGAGTGGGGCGCTCACGGCCTACGCGCTGGCGAAGGTTCTGGCCAAACGTCCTGAGACCGCCGATCTCGCTCCGCACGTCGCCGACATGCGCCGCGCTCTCAACCGCGGACGGAAGGCTAAGTCCCAGCAGCCCTCTTCGACGGAAACCTCGTCTTCGCCGGAAACACCGAATGTAACCCCGTCACCGGATACCGCGTCAAACGAATGAAGAGCGGTTTGAGCGAGAGACAGTCGCAGAAAGAAAGGTGAGGTACGACGCCATGAGTAGTTTCGCTCCGAACGATCCTGTCCAGGTAGCAGCACTCGGCATCGGCAAGGGAGTCATCCGCGAGCTGCGCAACCGAGAGCACTATCTCGTCGATGTCAACGGACGCCACATCGTTGCCAGCAGCAGTCAGCTCAGGCGCTGCGCGAGGCGGTGGCCACGCCGCGCGCGGTGGTACGTCACCGCTCCTCGGAGGCATGGCGCGTTCGGACCGTCCTGCGAGTGCACGGCCATGATCGACCTGCACGGGAACACGGTCTATGACGCCATCGGTCTCGTCGTCGAGTTCCTGAACGATGCGCTCCTCACCGGCGTCGTCCGGGTGCGCATCATTCACGGCCGCAGCGGCGGCAAGATCCGGGCCGCCCTCCATAAGCTGCTGCCGGGGATGCCGTCGGTCCGCGGTTGGGCGTTGGATCAACACAACCCGGGGGTGACGGTCGTCAGGTTGTAGAGGGGCGGGGTCGTATTCCAACGCTTAGGCGTAATCAGCCATGCCTTGTTCGGCGAGCTGGCTGTCCTCGACCGCAAACTCACGGTAGAGGGGACCGAAGACTGCAGGATCCCATGATGGGAGCGGTGCTTCGCTCGGTCTTTGGCGAAGCGAACGCACGAGACGCACGACGTACTCGAGCTCTCGTTCTTCGAGAGACTCCACTTCATGGATCACCAGCTCGCGAGACGTCATGCAGGCATCATAAGGTCGAAGACACACCACCACGAGGCGCCGAGACCCTTCGGCCTCGCTCAGGGCAAGCTCCGCCTCGCCGGCCGGCGAGAACGCCAGCGCTCCGCTGTCAAAGCCGTTCCCCGAACGCGTCGGCGGAGTTATATTTTCGGCCCGTCAGCAAAATCTCAAAACCACCGGGTAGGGAAACCATCACGGTGCGGCTCTCCTAGGAGGGTCGTTCCTTATCAGAGTCACTGTTCTGCGGATCCGGCGACGGGTCCAGGAGGGAGAATCATGATTCCGAGGAAGTATCTGGAGAAGCTCAGGCAGGATCTCGCCGGGAAATTGCTCGAAGCCGGCATGCCTGGGTACGACCAGTCGCTGGTCATCGACAACGGACGCATCGATCTGCGTCCCGGCGTCGTGGCGATGTGCGTCAACACACAGGACGTCGTCACCGCATACAAGTTCGCCATCGAGCACGAGATGCCGTTCACGGTCCGCGGCGGAGGCCACAGCGCGGCGGGCTACTGCCTCAACCAGGGGGGGATGGTCATCGACCTCACCAGCATGACCGCCAAGCGCCTCGACCTCAAGAAACAGGTCGTCTGGGCCGAGACCGGCAACCGCTGGCGCGACCTCTACCTCTTCCTGCAGGCCACGAACACCGGCCTGATTCCGATCGGCGGCGGGTGCCCGACGGTCGGCATTCCCGGCTTCATGCTCGGCGGCGGGATCAGCTTCGTCTCCCGCTCGTACGGCCTGAGCGTCGACAACCTTCTCTCTATCGATCTCGTCACGCCGGACGGCAAGGTGCGGCGAATCTCGCCGGAGTCGAAATCGAAGGAAGACAAAGATCTATGGTGGGCCTGCCGCGGCGGCGGCGGCGGTAACTTCGGGATCGCGGTTGCCTTCGAGCTGCGCGTCCATCAGCCGAACACGCCGACTATGCTGGTCGGCCAGATCCGCTATCCCATCGAATGCGCCCAGGAGGTCCTGGGCTTCTACAACGAGTGGATCGAGAAGGCGCCCGACTCCCTGGCCGTCTACGGCTACATGGGCAAAGTGGCGCTGCCCGCCCATCCCGACACGCTCGTCAACACCGTCGGTCTCACGCCGATCTTCAACGGCAACAGCCGCGAGGGGATGAGCCTCATCGCCCCCATCCTCAAGTTCCCGAACATCTTCATCAACCTCTACGACATGACGCTGCCCGACTTCGAGATCTACAACGGCCTCTTGACCGTCGTGGCCGGGAACAGCGCCTACATCCGCTCCGGCTTCATGGCCCCGAAGTCGTTCACGCCGTCGTGCATCGACGTGCTGACCTCGTCGATGACCAGCGCGCCGTCGTCGAGCAGCCTGCTCGTCTGGACGCACATGGGCGGCAAGGTCACTGCAGTCAAAAAGAAAGAGACCGCCTTCTGGCATCGCGAGGCGCGGTTCCTGTGGGAAGTGAAAGCGATCTGGCCGCACGCCAATCCCGACCAGAGCGTGGAGAACGTCAACTGGGCCTACCAGCTCGGCCAGGGCATGGCTCCCCACTCGATCGGCGCCTACTGCAACTACATCGATCCGCTTCTGCACAACTGGCAGAAGGAGTTCTACGGCGGCAACTACCCGGAGCTCTGCCGCATCAAGGAGGCGGTCGATCCCGATCATCACTTCCGGTTCCAGCAGGCCGTCGGATCCCCGTTCAATCCCGACGGCGCCTTCCCGCCCAATCAGGCCCCGCTGTATCGCACGTTCCTCGTTTGATTCGACCGCGGTTCGAGAGATGGAGGAGACATGAGGAAATTCGCAACGATCACACTGCTCGCGCTTGCCGTCGCGTGCAGGAAGGAGATACCGGTGAACGCCGACGCAACGGCGTCGGCCGGTACCTCGGCAACGACCTCGACGGCTCCCCCCGGCGGCGGGCCGGCCATCGTGCTGAGCTCGGCCATCCCCGGCGACGCGCAGTTCGGCAAGCTCCCGCCGAATGCCACCAACACCCAGAAGCTGCTGGATATCCAGGGCGACTTCGACATCTACTCCTGGAACACCTTCATCGCTCTCAACTGGCCTCCCGGGCCGGACGGCAACGGCGATCCGAAGAAGACCATCGGCCAGAACGGCGACAACGACACGGTGTGGGAGCACTACCGTGACGTGGCGGACATCTTCCTCCCCGGCGGCGCCACGCCGACCTACAACGGTCCCGAGGTCATCCCGCCCGAGTGCAAGGCCGACTACATGCCGGGAATGCACGTCATCAGTCAGGTCGGAAAGACGCCCACGGTGCTGACAGACTTCAGCCAGCCCTTCAACACCGGTCCGCTCATCGACCAGAACGGCATCTACACCCGGATGGCCATCCTGGTGAACAAGCCGATGTACGACTACATCTTCTCGAACGCGCTCTATTCGAAGGCTGGACAGAAGGCGTTCGCGGGCGCGGTGAAGTTTCCCTGCGGAGTCCTCGGTGGCGCCGAGGGAGCCATCATGGTGAAATCGGCGTGGAAGGTCATCGACCCCGCCGACAAAGGCCGCTTCCACACCGAAACGGCGCTCGTCTACACGCCGGCATCGCAGAACCCGAAGTACCCCGCCACGTGCGGCAAGAAGCTCATGGGGCTGGTCGGGCTGCACATCGGCCACAAGACGAACTCCGGCGCGCAGTGGCTCTGGTCCACCTTCGAGCAGGTCGACAACGTCCCCAGCGAAGACGACGTCAAGAGCGGCAAGTTCAAGGCGAAGTACAACTATTACAACCCCAAGTGCAACGCCGCCACCTGCCCGCCCAACGCGGTGCCCCCTCGGCCGTGGGATCCGACGAAGGTCAGCTCCTTCCACAGCCAGATCGTCCGGATGAACATGTTCAAGGGCAACGAGTTCGCCTTCACCAGCGCGGCCGCGCGCAATGCCGACGCCGTCAAGCTGCTGGCCGGCGT
Source organism: Thermoanaerobaculia bacterium (assembly GCA_035576505.1). Classification (GTDB taxonomy): domain Bacteria; phylum Acidobacteriota; class Thermoanaerobaculia; order Gp7-AA8; family Gp7-AA8; genus JADGNZ01. Next base: position 4,710 of record DATLWH010000259.1, read on the forward strand.
CAATCCCAACTCGGTGTTTCAGAACTATGAGCTGATCAGCACGATGTGGCCGACCAATACCGGCCAGTGCCAGGCCAACCCCGGCGATCCCCTCGGCACTCCGGCGCCGAACTTCCTCGCCAACACGACCCTGGAAACGTACATCCAGGGGATGGTGCCGAACGTCTCGTCGAACTGCATCGAGTGCCACAACAACGCCACGATGACCAACGCCGTGCCGTCCGACTTCACCTACGTCCTGCAACGAGCGAAATAGAGAGAAAGGGAAACGACTATGACCACCACCCCATCCACCGGCGGTCCTTCCGAATCCGTCGTGCAGGACTTCGCCAACATGTCAGCGGCACTGACGGGATTTCAGCCCAGCTTCATCCGTCCGTTCCTCGATCCCGTCAATCTCTCCGGCACCTTCTATGAGTTCGCCGTCTCCCAGGCCGGCCAGCCGATGATGGACGCGCTTCTCAATGCCTTCCGGGCCATCCAGACCCAGCCCCCGCAGACGATCGCCAACACCCTGCTGGAGATCACGCCTCCGCCGCCGCCGGGTCAGGGACCGTCGAATCAGGCCCAGCTCTGCCAGTCCATCATCGCCATGTGGTACCTCGGTTCGTGGTATCCGCCGCCGTTCCTGGCCGGCAGCAGCCTGCAGCAGGTCATCTCCGCGCAGGCCTACACCAAGAGCCTGGTCTGGAATGTGGCGCAGGCACATCCGATGGGCTTCAGCGCCTTCACCTTCGGCTACTGGAGCCAGCCGCCGGCCTCGCTCAGCACGTTCGGCGTGAACACCGGAAACGGAGGTGGACAATGAGCAACGGCAATGGCAGCAGCGGCTCGCCGCAATACGACGTCGTCATCGTCGGCGCCGGCGTATCCGGCAACCTCATCGCGCTCCAGCTCGGCCTGGCCGGCAAGAAAGTGCTCATGCTCGAGGCCGGACCGGCCGTGCCGGACAGCCGCGAGGAGTACATGA
>DATLWH010000260.1:0-2873 GCA_035576505.1 Thermoanaerobaculia bacterium
ATTGTCCCTGAGACGGCACGCCTCATGGGTTGCGACGATCCATTCGATCCAACCAGGAACATCGCCGCCGGCACCAAGTACCTGCACTACCTCATGAACCGCTTCGGAGACGAGCAGATCGCCCTGGCCGCATACAACGCCGGCGAAGGGAAGGTCGAACGCCTCGGAGGGATCCCCCAATATCCGGAGACGATCGACTATCTGCAGCGTGTCGCCACCCGCACCCGGCTGTACCGCCAGCGTGTGCAGAGCCGCTACACCGCCTCGCTGCGGATGCAGGCGAGCGTCATCGCGCGGTAGCAGGCGTCGCAGCCGAGGGGACGTTGACCGCTACGGGCAGAGTGAAGAAGAACTTCGTGCCGTTACCGGGTTCGCTCTCGACCCACATCCGGCCGCCATGCGACTCGACGATTCCCTTGGCAATCGGCAGCCCGAGGCCCGCACCCAGCCGGGCGGTACGCTTTGCCTGCCAGTAAGGATTGAAGATATCGCCGAGATTCTCCTTCGGTATGCCCGGACCGTTGTCCGCAACCGTGATCCGCACGCTCGCGTCCTGCGGCTCCGCCCGATACGTGATCATGCCGCCCGGCGGCGTGAATTTCATGGCATTGCCGATGAGGTTCGAGAGCACCTGCAACACACGGTGTTGATCGGCGAAAACCTGCGGCACGCCATCACCGGCCTGATATTGCAGCGTGATGGAGCTTGTGGCCGCCTGCGACTTGAACAGCTCGTAGGTCTCGCTGAAGAGAGACTCCACACTCAGCGGCGCGGGCTCGATCGGCAATCTCTTACCCCCCTCGAGGCGAGTGACGTCGAGCAGGTCTTCGATCAGACGCCGCATCCGCTTCGCGGAGATATCGATGATCTCGAGCTCCTCGCGGTCCTGTGGGGCGATCCTGTCTGACGTCTGCAGCAGCGACGCCGCCAGCATCACCGCATTCAGCGGGCTGCGAAGATCGTGGGAGACGATCGCCAGAACTTCCTCGCGCGCCTGCACTGCCTGCTGCGATTCGAGGTAGAGCCGGGCGTTGTCGATGGACAGAGAGCCGTGACGCGAAAGCTCACCGAGCAGTGACGCATCCTCCCGCGTGAACGGCTTCGACTCCGCGGCCGCGGCCAGAATGACACCGAGCGTCTGCCCGCGGCTCACGAGCGGCACCGCCATGAGCGATCGCTGCTCCTCCGCTGAGACGCCCGCGTAGACCAGCAGCGAGGAGGCCTGACCGATGATGCGGGTCTGCCGTTCCCGGATCACCAACGCCAGGGCCTCGGGAACTTCGAGCACGACCTCCCCGACATGCGCCGCAAGCTCTTTTTCCCGCTCCGCGTCGCGATGTGCCACAGCGGCACGGCGGAGTCCACCATCCGATTCGGCCAGATCGATCACGCAGATCTCTGCGATGTTGGGCACGATCAATCGCGCCAGCGTGGCGATGGCGTGCTCGTAATCGAGAGACGCCGCCAGCTCCTGTCCCGCGGTCGCCAGAAACGCCGCCCGCCGTTCCTCACTCTCGGCCGCGGCACGTGCGCGTTGTGCATCCGCCGCGTCGTGCTCGGCCTCATGCCTCCGCGCCATCGCCTCGCGCGCCAGCAGCCGCATCTGCCGGCCGAGACCGGCCACGAGCAACGCAGAGGTCAACGCCAGTAGGGTCAGAATGATCTCCAGCGATGCGCTCAACTTTTCCGCGTCGCGGATCTTCGTCCGCCGGTAGTCGATTGCTTCCTGAATCGCGACCTCCAGCTCTGCGGCCGAGACGAGTGCCTCGTCGTAGGAGGGATGTTTTTCGAACAACCGCGTCAGGAAGACCTCGGCCGGCATCTGCCGCGTCAGGAACTCGCTCGAGGCGACATCCTGATGCCATTCGCTCGTCTCTTTGTGCAGCGACCTGAGCCTGTCTCTTACCTCGGGGCCGAGCTTCGGCCCGAGTTGGAGCAGGCGGGCATATTGCTGCCGCTGATCGTCGAGAAGATTGGTGTATTTGTCGCGAAACTGCCGCTGACCGGTGACCTGCCAGGCGATCACCTCATCGAGCTCCGTGGAGAGGTCCGACTCGATCTTGTTCGCCGCGAGGCGAGAGGGCTCGGCGACGCCCGTGATCTCGCTCCGCATCTGCGCCGTGTGCAAGCCGAATACAACCGGCAGCAGGGCGAGCGTCAACAGAGACACGATGATGAACACAACCGGGACGACCGTCGTCCAGGTGCTGTCGGGGCCTACGCGCCAGATGCTTCGCCGCTCAGGGATTCGGTTCGACACATTCCTCCTTGGACGCGGGCTCGAAATGCAGCAATATGCTTGCCTTCGTCTTCACATGCTCAGGCACGACCGCAGAATCTTTCAACGCCTTCGCCTGGCCCGGCCAATCCTGGGTCTTCTCGATGAGCAGAACGCGCTCATTCTCGATCTGGGGGTGGCCGGCGCCTTCGTCGAGCATTATGGTGATACGACGCCCAACACGAGGGTTCGGTTACAATTCCGTTGGCAAACAGAGGATATCGAGTTCGTTTGCGAAGTCGCGCGAACGCAAGTGGTCCGCCGTTCGGGCACCAACGCGCTCTCACACACCGGATTGCGTTTCGTCGAAGCTGTCGGCGACTCCGAGGCATGGCTGCAAGACCTGATGGCCACATTCGTCGGCAGCATGCTGGCGGCCCAGAAGGCGAACGCAAGCGGCCTTCCTTACTTCGATGAACGCCTGCCGCTGGCCGAGATGGGCGGCGCGAGACGCAGACGCATACGCGGGCTGGTGAGCTATCGGCTGCGGCCGGACGGGAACTGGCGGCGTGCGCCGACCACCGACCCCACCCAGCCGCCGGATGGCTTCACCGTCGCCGCGTATGAACACGAGACCGATCTCGAAGTCCTTTGT
>DATLWH010000261.1:0-3996 GCA_035576505.1 Thermoanaerobaculia bacterium
CAACTCCGACCCCCGACCCCCGACCCCCGACACCCCAGGTTCACTTCTTCACATGCATGTGATCGAGTGCCGTACGGAGGGTGGCGGCCAGTCTGGCCGCGTCATCATTGGCCCAGAAATGCATGAAAAACAGACGGGGCGTTTCCTCGAGCATGTGGCTGTGAACCGCGGTCACCTTGATCCCTCCCGACCGCAGCGCGCGGATGACCGGATTCACTTCCGTCGCGATCATGACGAAGTCGCCGCTGATGGCCGCGCGCCCGTTGCCGGTTGGCTGGAAGTTGATGGCCGTGGCCGTCCCCATCGACGGCGGCACGTCGGCGCCGTGCTCGGTGATCGTCTCCGCGCGCGGCACGCTGAACTGATCGACGCCGCCGTTCGCTTTCCCCGCGTAGCCGAGGATTCGGTCGAGGTCCGCCGTGGGAAGATCGAGCGCGGGTGCCGGCGCTGCCGGAGAAGGAGGTGCGGCGATCGGCGTCTTCGTCACGGCCAGCGCGGCGTGGAGGATGGCGGCAAGTTTCACCGCATCGCCGTGCCCGCTGAAATGGAGATACATGACATGCGGCGACTCGCCGATGAGGTGATTGTGAAGCGCGCTCTGCTCGATGCCGCCTGCCTGCAGGATGTCGATGACGGGATTGACTTCCGACTCCAGGAGCACGAGGTCGCCCATGGCCATGGCGTGGCCGCTGGGGACCTCACGGAACGCCATCCACGACCCGAGGGCCAAGGCCGGTTTGATGGTGACCCCTTCCGCCGTGACGGAAAGATCGCTCCTCGGGAAGGCTACTTTGTAGACGTCGCCCGGCAGCACGCTGCCGGCGCGTCCGAGCACATCTCCGACGACCTTCCAATCGGCCGGCTGTTCGGCGGTCTTTGGATCCGCCGCGACAAAAAGGACGAGGACGAGTGCGGACAACAGCAGCAAGCTCCTGATACGCATGTCGATTCTCCTTACGGGCCGGCGCGGCCGGCAGCGTTTTGTTGCCAAGAGCTCGGCCGCCATCTTCGCCTGATCGTTTCGGCCGCGCAGACTGCCAGCTTACGCTTATCGTCCCTCGTACGGAGAGCCGCATGAGCGATCGGCCTCCGACTCTCCTGCAACTGGTCCTCTATTTTCTGCGACTCGGCGCGCTTGGCTTCGGCGGCCCTGCTGCCCTTGCAAACGCCATGCGACGCGATCTGGTCGAGGCTCGCGGATGGCTGACGTCCGACGAGTACGAGAACGGGCTGGCGCTCGCGGCGGCCTGCCCGGGACCGCTGGCGTATCAGCTCGGGATCTACTGCGGGTACATCCGATCGGGCGTCTTCGGCGGTCTGGCCGTCGCCGTCGCATTCGGGTTGCCGCCGTTCCTGATCGTCACGTTCGCGGCCTATCTGTATGTTCGCTTCTCCGGCGACTGGCACGTGCGGGCACTCTTCTACGGGATCGCCCCCGCCGTGGTGACCTTGATCGTCAAGGCCTGCTGGAACCTCGGCAAACGAACGCTGCGGGCGGACAGGGTCGCCTGGGTGTTCGCGGCATTCGCCTGCGCCATCACCGTCATCGTGCAGAAGGAGCTGGCCGTGATGTTCATCGTGGCCGGCCTGGTCGGCGCGTTTCTCTTCGCACCGCCGGGAACGCCGATGCCGCGCACGTCGAACGCCCTCGCGTTGTTCGTCCCCGGCACCAGCACGAAGCTCTTCCTCTTTTTCTTCAAGACCGGGCTCCTCGTCTTCGGCAGCGGCCTGGTCATCGTCCCGTTTCTGAAGACGCAGGTCGTCGATCAGTACCACTGGCTCAGCAACCGCCAGTTTCTCGACTCCGTCGCCATCGGGATGATCTCGCCGGGGCCGGTGGTGATCACCGCCACCTTCGTCGGTTATCTGCTGAACGGCTTCGCCGGCGCCGTGGCCGCCACCCTCGGCATCTTTTCGCCGCCTGTGCTCTTCACCGTCATCGCCACGCCGGTCCTGCTGCGCTACCACAAGCACCCGCGCCTGGCCGGCTTCATCCGCGGCGTCGGAGTGACCGTCGTCGGCGTGCTGGTCGGTACCTCGTACCTCGTCGGCAGAGAGGCCATCGGCGACTGGCTGACCGCGGGAATCGCCGTGGTCAGCCTCGCCGTGATCACCATCTGGAAAAAGACGCCCGAGCCCGCCGTGATCGGGGCGGCGGGGGTGGTGGGATTGCTTGCGTACCAGATGGTGATGTGAGTACCGCCATCTCGCCGCCTCCACGACACCGTTCGCTGCATTCCGTCGCCATTCTCCGGCGGCTGCGGCAGACTAGGGGGATGACTCCTCGGGGCGTGGCCTGGCGATTCGCCATCCTGTTCTGGACCGTGTTCGGTGTGATCACCGGCATTCAGGTCTGGATCAGCATGATCACGCATGGCCACTCGGTGCCGTGGCTGATCTTCTATTACGTTCTGGTGTGGGAGGCCTGGCTTGCGGCGACCGCGGCCATCGTCTGGCTGTTGCGCCGCTTTCCGGTCGTGCCCGCGCAGCGCCTGGCCATCCTCGTTCACTCCCTGGCGGCGTGCGTGATCGCCATCATTCACAGCTTCTATTGGGTCGGGTTGATGATCCTCATGAGACCTTACGACCGGATGACGGTCGAGCCGACGCGGCGGGATATCGCCGAGATCCTCTTCTACCGGCTTCCCCTCGAATGGCTGCTCTACTGTCTTGTCCTCGGCGCGGCGATGGCGTTCGAGTTCTACGAGCGTTACCGCGAGCGCGCGTTGCAGACGGCACAGCTCGAGGCCTCGCTGGCCGCGGCCCGGCTCCATGCGCTGGAGCTGCAGATCCAGCCGCACTTTCTCTTCAATACCTTGAACGCCATCAGCGGTCTCGTGCGCAGCAAACGGAACGACGAGGCGGTCACGATGATGGCCGGCCTGAGCGAGTTGCTGCGGTACACGCTCGACCATGCCGGCGATCAGCACGTAGCGTTGGACGAAGAGCTCGCCGTCACCCGCCGCTACCTCGAGATCCAACGCGCCCGCTTCCCCGACCGGATGTCGTTCACGATCGAGGCGTCCGCGGAGGCCGGGCGTGGAGAAGTCCCGGCCCTGCTGCTGCAGCCGCTGGCCGAGAACGCCGTTCGTCACGGCATCGCGCTCAGCGCCTCGCCCGGCGTCGTGAATGTGCGCGCCTTCCGCAACGACGGACAACTGCGGATCGAGGTGTTCAACAGCGGAGTGCTCGGCAAGCTGGGCGAAGCGGGAATCGGATTGCGAAACACGCTGGCCCGCCTCCATCACCTCTACGGGGAGGAGGGACGATTCGATCTGTCCGATGCGAACGGCGGCGTGATGGCCACCGTGACCATTCCATGGAGCGAAGTGGCGTGAGCGCCGACCCCATCCGCGTGGTTGTGATCGACGACGAGCCGCTGGCGCGCGACTCCATCCGAACCCTCCTTGCCGGCGACGCCGAGGTGCGGGTGGTGGGGGAGGGAAGCGGCAGCGATGCGGCCGCGCTCATCGCCCGGACGAGACCTGACCTCATGTTTCTCGACATCCAGATGCCCGAGGTCGACGGCTTCGCGCTGCTCGACCAGGTGGGGGCCGACACCGTTCCGGCGGTCATCTTCGTCACCGCCTACGACCGGTATGCCGTGCGCGCCTTCGAAGTTCACGCGCTCGACTACCTGCTCAAGCCGTTTGACGACCAGCGCTTCGCCGGCGCGCTGGCGCGGGCGAAGGAGCTGGTCAAGGCCAGGTTCCGCGGCGAGGTCGACAACCGGATCGCCGAGCTGCTCAGGGATCGCGAGACCTCCCGCGCGCGCTTCCTCATCCCCGTGCGCGACAAGACCATCGTCGTCGACGCCGGCCAGATCGACTGGATCGAAGCCGCGGACTACTACGTCACGATCCACGCCGGCGCGGCGGCGCATCTGTTGCGCCAGACGATGGATGAGATCGAGAAGCAGCTCGACCGCCGCCAGTTCTTCCGCGTCCACCGCTCGGCCATCGTCAACGTCGACCGCGTGCGCGAGATCCATCCCCT
>DATLWH010000262.1:0-6134 GCA_035576505.1 Thermoanaerobaculia bacterium
TGCCGCCGGTCGACGTGATCCTGGTCGAGGATCCGGAGCCGGAGGGACCGTTCGGCGCGAAAGGAGTGGGCGAGATCGGGCTCGTGCCGACCGCGCCGGCAGTGGCCGGAGCGCTCGAGGCATTCGACGGCATCCGCCGCATGACCCTCCCGATGAAAGACTCCGCGGCGGCGCGTGCCATGCGGGCAGGACACCTCCGATGATCGTCAACGCGCATACGCATCTCTACTCGGCGCTCGTTCCGCTTTTTCCGGTCAACGGAGAGGCTGCAGACGAGGATAAAAAGGGATTCCTGGCCATCCTGGAGTCTCTCTGGTGGCGGCTCGATCGCGCGCTGGACGAGCGTTCGTTGCGCGCGGCGGCGCGGCTCTATCTGGCGGAAGCGCGCCTGGCGGGGACGGATGTCGTGATCGATCATCACGAGTCACCGAACTTCATCGAGGGGTCGCTCGATGTCATCGCCGACGCCTGTCAGGAGATCGGCGTCAGCGCGCTGCTCTGCTACGGCGCGACGGAGCGGAACGGCGGCGCGGCCGAAGCGCGGCGAGGTCTCGATGAATGCCGCCGTTTCATCGTGAGCAACCGGCGACCGCACGTTCGCGGCGCGGTCGGACTGCACGCGGCGTTCACCGTGTCCGACGAGACGATGCGTGCGGCCGGACGGCTTTGCCGCGAGCTCGGCGCGCCACTCCACGTGCATGTGGCCGAGGACGCGGTCGATGAGCATGGATTCGCGCGTCTGGCGGCGAACGATGCTCTCGTGCCCGGCTCGATCCTCGCGCACGGCGTGTACATGAATGAGGAAGAGGTGGGCCAGGCCGATCGCATCGGATGCTGGCTCGTGCAGAACCCACGGTCGAACCGCGCGAACGGCGTTGGCTATCCATCCGCGCTGCGCGCCTCCTCGCGCGTGGCCCTCGGAACAGACGGCTTTCCATCGAATCTCGATGAGGAAGCGGAAGCGATCCGCCATCGCGAATCAGCGGACGTGATCGCGCGGCGCGTCGCCGCCGGCGAAAGGCTGGCAGGCGAGCTGGGACTTCGCGGCCTCCAGCCGGCAACGTTCGACATCAACGCCATCCGCGCCGACGCGGCGAAGGAAGCAGAAAACCTTTGGGAGAAGATGAATGAGTCACAGTACACCGTCGCCCCGTATCGTTGACCAGGCTGTTCGCGACCGCAATATCGAGAGACTGCGCGAACGCGGCGTCGTCCTGCCGCGCTTCTCGGAGCTCGCCGATCCCGAAACCATTCCGCACGCGGTACGCCAGGAGCTCAAGTCCGTCGACCGCGATGCCGCCGATCCGCTGAATCTCTTCCGGGTTCACTGGTTCAACAAGTCGCCGGGCCGAGAGCCGATCGCTTCCGTTCCCGAGCACATCGTCCTTCCGCCCGAGCTCACCGGCGTCGACGCGAAGATCGTCGTGCTCTTCGGCAACCGCTTCCCGATGATTCGCGCGCACAAAGTGCTCGCGGCATACGCCTGTCTCGTGCCGCGGGTGGTCAGCGGCGCGATCGACCTCGGGCGCCAGCGCGCGGTCTGGCCGTCGACCGGCAACTACTGCCGCGGCGGGGTGGCCGTATCGCGCATCGTCGGATGCCGCGGCGTGGCCGTGCTCCCTGCCGGCATGAGCGCCGAGCGGTTTCGCTGGCTGGAGACGTGGGTGAGCGATCCCGCCGACATCGTCCGCACGCCGGGAACGGAGAGCAACGTCAAGGAAATCTACGACGCCTGTCACGAGCTGGCGCGCCATCCGGACAACGTGATCCTGAACCAGTTCAGCGAGCTGGCGAACTATCTGGTGCATTACCGCTGCACGGGAGCCGCGGTTGGACGCGTGTTCGATTCGATGGCCTCGTCCGAGCCGCTGCAGCTTCGCGCCTTCGTCTCTGCCACCGGATCGGCCGGAACGATCGCCGCCGGCGATTTTCTGAAGGCCCGGTACGGCAGCGTCACGGTCGCGGTGGAGTCGCTGGAGTGCCCGACGATGCTCTACAACGGGTATGGCGAGCATCGCATCCAGGGCATCGGCGACAAGCACATCCCATTCATTCACAACGTCATGAACACAGACGCCGTGACCGCGGTCTCCGATCGCAGCACCGACGCCCTCAATCTCCTCTTCAATACCGCGGAAGGGCACCGCTACCTCGCCGAGCGCTGTGGCGTCAGCGACGCGCTGATCATGCAGCTCGACTCGTTCGGGATCTCGTCGATCTGCAACGTTCTCGCGGCGATCAAGACCGCGAAGTACTACCGGCTCGGACCGTCGGACGTCGTCGCCACCATCGCCACCGACGGCGCGGAGATGTATGCCAGCGAGAAGGCCAGGATCCTGCGCGAGCGTTTCAACGGCCGCTTCGACAGCGTCGATGCCGCCTCCGTGTACGGCCAGCACATGCTGGGATGTGCGACCGATCATCTGATGGAGCTGTCCTTCCGCGATCGCGAGCGCATCTTCAACCTCGGCTACTTCACCTGGGTGGAGCAGCAGGGCTACGGCGTCGACGAGTTCAGCGCGCGGGCGAAGCCGGCCTTCTGGACCGCGTTGCAGGAGCTCGTGCCGGCGTGGGACGCGATGATCGACGAGGTCAATGCCGGGGCGAGCGTGACGGCCGTATGAGCTCGAGGATGACCTGCGCGGGCTGCGGCTGGACCGCACCGCCGCTCGATCCGCGCCCGTTTCGCTGTCCGCACGCGGGCATGGATGACGTCGATCATGTGCTGGCGCGGCGGCTGGAGAACGCCACGCCGCTTCCCTTCTTCGATTCCGAGCCGAATCCATTCATTCGCTACCGCACCTTCACGCACGCATGGCACACGGCGCAGGCGACCGGGATGAGTGACGGTGAATTCGTCGAGCTCGTGCGCGCTCTCGACGCGCACGCCGGCGGATTCGCCGTCACGCCTCTCGAACGCCGCAATGGTTTCTGGGTCAAAGACGAAACGGGCAACGTGGCCGGATCCCACAAGTCGCGCCATCTGATGGGGCTCATGCTCTGGCTGCTCGTCGCCGAGCGCATCGACCCATCGCTCGCGCATGCGCGTCTGGCCATCGCGAGCTGCGGCAATGCCGCGCTCGCGGCGGCGACGATCGCGCGCGCGGCGAAGCGCGAGATCGACGTCTATGTGCCCGATGAGGCGTCGCCTTCCGTGATCGCGCGTCTGGAAACGCTCGGCGCGAACGTCACACGCTGTACGCGCGAGCCCGGCCTCGCCGGCGATCCCGCCTATCTCCGCTTTCGCGAGGCGGTGGCGCGCGGCGCGCTGCCGTTCACCTGCCAGGGAAACGAGAACGGGCTGGTGATCGAAGGGGGTCAGACGCTGGGTTGGGAGCTTGCCTCGCAGCTCGCCGCGAGTGGAACGACCCTCGATCATCTCTTCATCCAGGTCGGCGGCGGCGCGCTGGCCAGCGCAACGATTGCCGGGCTCGAAGAGGCGCGGGCGCTCGGCGTCCTTGCGCGCATGCCGCGCATCCACGCCGTGCAGACGCTCGCCTCACCGCTGCGCCGCGCTTACGATGGCGTGCTCGAATGCGGAATCGAGGAGGCCATTGGCCACCGCTCCCGGTTCATGTGGCCGTGGGAGACCGCACCGCACAGCATCGCCACCGGCATCCTCGACGATGAGACTTACGACTGGGCCGCCGTCCTGCGAGGCGTTCTCTCCACCGGCGGCTCGGTGATCACCGTCAGCGAAGACGAGCTTCGCGAAGCGAATCGCATCGCCGGCGATGGCGTGAGCGCCACCGGATCGGCTGGTCTCGCCGGCGCGCTTTCACGGCAACGGATGGACGAGTCCGTTGGCGTGCTGTTCACGGGGGCGAGCGTTGAACACAGTCTGAGTGAGATCGCTGACACGGTGCAAATCCCATCGAGATAATTGATCGGAGAAGTGTCTGAAAACAACCGTCATTGAGGGAGGGCGAGATCAAGATCCCTACCGTCGTGTTCAAGATCCTTCTCCGTGTATTGGAGGTACGCCTGGCGCTGCTTGAGGAACGCTTCGGTTTCCCATAACGAGAAACCGAGCAGTTGCCCAACCTGGTCCCGCGTCAATGCGCCGTCCCGATAGCCCTCCAGCGCCACAGCCTCGAGCGTGCCACGCGAGACGTCGCGCCAAGCACTCTTGAGCTGCTTCGCGATTTCCTCTGGTAGTTCAACGGCGATCCTCGTCACGCCTTGATCTTACGTGTGTCAGCCTTAATTTAATCAGGGCAATTTGTCATCCTGAGCCTGCCGGAGCCGCTGAGCGAGCGTAGCGAGCGAAGAGCGGCGGAGGACGGCGAAGGATCTCCAGATGCCAGGTCTGGGGCAGAAGCGCCGCAGAGGTTTTCATTGATCGCCGTCACAGAAACTACAGTTTCGCTCCTGCCCCAAGTATCGCATCTGGAGATCCTTCGCCGTCCTACGCCGCCTTTCGACTCGCTACGCTCGCTCAGCGGCTCCGGCAGGCTCAGGATGACAAATCGCTCGTTAATATTTTTTCACAACCTCTCTGAGGATGACAGGTAAACACGCCCTCGCGTGTGAGAAATACGGCTTACGCCAAGCCGTCCGCGAGCCTCGCCGGACCATTGTCTGTGACGTCCGAGACCGCGTCTTGTGATGCTCGCGCTGCTTCCTCCGCTCGCCCTGTGGCAGGGTGAAACACGGATGTCCAGCGCCACGTTTGCTCCGGTTCGTGAACGTTTTCGGACCATCGCACGCACGATCGTTCCGGAGGCCGAGGCGCTCGACGAGGATGGGTGGGTGGAACTGGAGCGCATCGTCGAGCAGGGATTGGCCACGAGGCCCTCCTCGGTGCGCAGACAGTTGCGGCTCTTCGTCCGCGCGCTCGATCTTCTCCCGCTCCTCCGCTTCGGCCGCACGTTCGGTGCGCTCGATCGCCGGCGGCGAACGCGATTCCTCCTCGCCGTGCAGGACGCGCCGCTGCTCCTCGTCCGCCGCGGCTTCTGGGGGTTACGTACGCTCGTCTTCATGGGCTACTACGGCCGCGCCGGCGCGGCAGCGGCGATCGGCTATCGCGCCGATCCGCGCGGATGGGAGATCCGCCGGTGATCGACAAGTCATTCGACGTCGTGATCATCGGATCGGGAGCCGGCGGCGGTGCCGTCGCCCAGGAGCTCGCGCCGCTCGTGCGCGACGGCCGTAGCGTGCTGGTCGTCGAGCAGGGGCCGCGCATCTCGCCCGAGGAATGCAACGGCGTTGAGCTGGAGATGGCGCCGGCGCTTTACCAGGACGACGGCGGCTTTCTCACCGCCGACGGAACGATGACGCTCGCCTTCGGCCGCGTCTACGGCGGCTCGACGTTCGTCTACACAGGAACGTCCATGCAGCCGCCCGAGCGCGTGATTCGCAGATGGAACGTCCCTGGCTTGGAGCACTCCGATCTCGACGCCCGGGCGCGAACGTTCGCTGTGCAGAACAACGTTCACTACCTTGCCGACGAACTGATCAACGAGAACAACCGGCTGTTTGTCGAAGGTTGCCGGCGTGCCGGCTACGTGGCGCAGCAGTTTCCGATCAACGTACGAGGATGCAACGGCGCGAGTCTCTGCAACCTCGGATGCCATTCCGGCGCGAAACAGGGAACGCACCGCGTGCAGCTTCCCGAGGCGGAACGAGCGGGCGTCGAAGTCGTCACTCGGGCCGAGGCTCTCCGCATCGAAGAGCACGCCGTAATCGTCCGCGTCTCGGACAAGCCCGACGGCGCCAAAGGTCAGCCATCGGAGTGGCCGTCGGGCCAGTACCGCATCCGGGCCGGAGTGATCGTTCTCGCGGCGGGCGCGGTCGGCTCTCCAGCCCTTCTGCTCCGATCGCATCTGCCGGCCCTTCCGCGGCGCGTGGGCGAGGGGTTCACCTGTCATCCCGCGCATATCCTTGTCGGCGAACATCCGCGCGCGATCACGAACGATGTCGGACATCCCAAGAGCTTCTTTGTCGATCGCGCGGAGGAGGAGGGATACGTCCTCGAGACGTGCATGTACTTTCCGTTCACCACGGCGAAGAACCTGGCCGGATTCGGCGAGCCGCACGCCACGCTCATGCGCGCCTTCCCACGCCTGCAGATGATCCTGGTGCTGGCGTGCGACAAGGCCGTGCCCGGCAATCGTGTCACCGTCGACCGCGAT
>DATLWH010000263.1:0-2557 GCA_035576505.1 Thermoanaerobaculia bacterium
GCGGAGGCGGCGAATGATCATGTTCGCGCGGCGGCAACGCTGGCCCAGGCCCGCGCGCTTGCCGATGCACTGGCGAAGTTCAACGGAGAGCATCTGCTCGGCGACGCCGTCGCCGCGATCGAGCGTTCGAGCGGCAGTGCCCGCGCGGCACTCGTGAGCGGCCAACGAATCTATCGGGACGCGCGGGTCAGCTACAACCATCGCCGCCCCAGCTCTGCGGAGTCTCAGTTTCGGCGCGCCGCGGAACTGTTCGCTCGCGGCGACAGCCCGATGACAGGCGTGGCCGCTTATTACGCGGCGAATACCGTCTTTGATCAGAACCGCGGTAACGAGGCGCATGACGATCTAGCGCTTCTTCTCACGAAGATGGACGCCAAGCGTGATCGAGCTCTTGGCGCGCAGATTCACTGGGAGTTGGCCGTCATTGCGAATGGCGCCGGCGACTGGGGTGCGGCAACGCGCGAGGCCGATGCGGCTTCGGCGATCTTTCGCGCCCTCGGCGAGCGCCAGCACGCGGGTCTGCTCGACGGCATCGCTGCGATGGCGCTGGAACTGACCGGCGAGACGGATCTGGCCTGGAGCCGCCGCGTTCAATGCTTTGCGGAACTCAGTGCGACGGGCGAGCGTCAAAAGCTTGGTGCCATGCTGCACCTCGCTGCACGGACTCTTGCGGCCGTCGATCGAACTGCTGCCGCGGCAGCGGTCATGGAGCTGATGATCGAGGGCGGTGGCCACGATGGCGATGCCGCTCAACTCTCCTTCGACGAAGCGGACGAAGCGCGCTTCGCGGCACGCAACGGTGATTTCGAACGGGCCCGTCAATCACTCGCCAACGCTCGCGCAGCCGCCGCGACCGTGGCAGACATCGCGCTACGGGACAGAGTGAGCAAACAGATCGACCTCGCCGATGCTACGTTGGGCGGCGCAGGCGATGCCCGAGCCGCCATCGCCTCCCTCGACCGCAGCATCGCCTTCTTCACCCAGCGACAGGCCAGCGACGACCTAGCTGAGGCCTACCTGCAGCGCGCGCGCGATGAGCGGGAGATCGGTGACGTTGTCGCCGCGCTCGCCGACACGACGAGCGCGCTTTCCGAGGTGGAAAAGCAGAGCGCCACGATCCGAGACGCTGAGTCCCGATTACGCTTCCTCGACGTCGCAGGCCAGATCATCGACGAGACGATCGATCTGCGGCTTTCGCACGGCGATGTGGATGGAGCATTCGCGGCCGCCGATCGCTCCCGCGTGCTGCCCGCGAGCTCCGCTCCCGGCCCGGTTTCTCTGGCCGCCACACGGCCACCTTCAGGCGACACGGCGCTGGTCGAGTACGCCGTTCTGCCGCACGCCGTGGTGGCCTTTTGTGTGACGAACGGCGGCACGGTGGCGCGCCGCATCAAAATCGATCGAAAGGATCTGGAGAACCGCGTTACCTCATTCGTCGATCTCGTCCGCGGCCGCGCAGCGATTGCCGGTATCAACGCGAGCGGGGCCGCGCTGCACGGTCTTCTCATCGAGCCATTGCTGCCCTTCCCGGCGGGAGTGCACGAGATCGTCTTCATTCCCGACCGGCAGCTCTACGCGCTCCCATTCGCCGCGCTGTGGGATGAGAACCGGAGGCAATATCTCGTGGAGGAATACACGATCCGGTTCGCACCGTCGGCAACGTCGCGGCCCGACACGGCCGAACCACTCCAGCCGGCGCTCGTGATCGCCGATCCGCCCACCACACAATGGCCCCGCTTACCCGCCAGCCGCGAAGAGGCCGGCCACATTGCGGCGCTCTATGCCGGAGCTGCCATGCTCACGGGGGAGGCGGCTACGCGCGCTGCATTCGCTGAGCCGGCCAGCCACAGTGCACTCATCCATTTCGCCGGCCACGCGAACAGTGACGCGGACGGGTCGTACGGCGCGCTTCTAATGGCGGCCGGCGGCGGCGATTCGGGCGTCATCAGCGCCAACGATGTGGCGCGAATGCGGCTCGATCGGCACCCCCTCGTCGTTCTGGCCGCTTGTGGAACCTTCCGAAGCAACGCGCAACATGTGGCCGGGATGTCCAGTCTGGCCCGCGCCTTTCTCGTCGCGGGCGCGCGTGGCGTCGTTGGGACGCTGTGGGAAATCGACGATGACGTCTCGGCGCCGCTCTTCCTCCGCTTGCACGAGCACCTTCACGCCGGAGTGTCTCCAGCGCGTGCCCTGCGTCAAACGCAGATCGACCTTCTTCACTCCACCGACGCCCGGCTGGCACATCCGGCAACGTGGGCACCGGCCGAATCCCTCAACAACGATTGACGAGATACTGGAGGATCACCATGGCAACACCTATCCCGGTCATCATCCACTTCGTAGGGCTTGCTCTTTTCTCTTCCCAGGTACCCAACGATTGCGGCGTCAAAGTCATCCTGCCGACGGTCATCTACACGGACCCGAGGATCGTCACTGCTGCGGCGCAGACCCAGGCGCGAAGGTTGGCAAAGGCTGCCGCTACTTCTTCGGTGCAACCAATCGGGCCGGTCCCCCACGTCCAGGACCATGTCGCGCTTCTTGTCTTTCCGGCAGCCGA
>DATLWH010000264.1:0-9511 GCA_035576505.1 Thermoanaerobaculia bacterium
CGGCACCCTCGAAGCCGGCCCGCCTCGCCACGAAGTAACATTGGCGGAGGAGAGGTCAGGCTCCTCTCCTCCGTCTCTCGTGCGACTCGATCAGGCCATCGCCGCCCGCTATCCCGACATCTCCCGACGACGAGCGCGGGAGTTGATTGCCATGCGGCGCGTCCTCGTCAACGAGAAAGCCGTTTCGATCGCATCCCGACACGTTGCACCGGGCGATCGCATCGCAGTGGTAGACGAGGTGCCCCAGATCGTCGTCATCGCGGAGGGCGACGACTGGCTCGCCGTCGACAAGCCGGCGGGAATGGCGACGCAGCCTGCGCGCGATCGAGAGCAACGCTCCCTGGAAGAGTTGCTTCGGCTGCGGTTTCGTGAGATCTGGCTGGTTCACCGTCTCGACACGCCGACGAGCGGGATCGTTCTCTTCGCGAAAACCAAGGAGGCCGCGGCGGAGCTGTCGGCACTGTTCGCCGCGGGTCAGATCCGAAAAACCTACTTGGCCATTCTCGACGGGGAGCTGCGCGAGGAGCAAATTGTTGAAACGCCTATCCAGAGCAGAAATGCGCGAACCATTTTTTCCCCTCAACGCTCGAACGGCTTGACGACGCTCGCCGAGGTCGTCATTGAGACCGGACGGACGCACCAGATTCGGATCCATGCCGCGGCGATCGGTCATCCTGTCGCGGGCGACAGACGCTACGGTTCAGGAGCCCGAGCAACGCGGCTGATGCTCCACGCCTGGAAGCTGGAGCACGCGAAGTTCGGCGTGCTCGAGGCGCAGCCTCCTACTTCTTTCTCTTCCGCGTCACCCATCCCTTGATGATGCGTTGCGGTATGCGGCTCAGTGCCAGCGCTTCGGGCGGGACATCCTTGGTGATCGTCGATCCCGCGCCGACGTATGCCCCTTTGCCGATGCGCACAGGAGCGACGAGTTGTGTGTCAGAGCCGATGAAGACATCGTCCTCGATCACGGTTTTGTGTTTAGTCAGGCCGTCGTAGTTGCAGGTGATCGTGCCGGCGCCAATGTTCACATTCGCGCCGATCTCGGCGTCGCCGAGGTACGACAGGTGCGATGCCTTTGCTCCTTCGCCGAACGCGGCTTTCTTCGTCTCGACGAAATTGCCGATCTTCACGCGGCGTCCCAGCCGGCTGCCAGGCCGGAGATGCGCGTACGGGCCTACTGACGCAGCATCGCCGATATCCGCGTTCTCGGCTACGGTTCCGGTCTTGAGATGAACGTCATCGCCAGCGGTGACATCGATGAGGTGCACACCGGGTTCGATCACGCATCGCGAGCCGATCTTGGTCAATCCTTCGATCGTCACAAACGGATAGACGACCGTGTCGTTGCCGATCGCCACGGTCGAGTCGATGACGACGGTAGCTGGGTTCCGGAACGTCACGCCATCCTTCATCAGCCTTGCGACCACGCGGCGCTGAATTTCGCCTTCGACCGAGGCAAGATCGGCGCGCGAGTTCACGCCGAGCGCCTCGATGGGGTCGTCGGCGATGACTGCGCCCACGCGCTTGCCGGCCGTTCGGAGCACGCCGACCAGATCCGTCAGGTAGTACTCCCCTTGCGCGTTGCTAGTCGAGAGATTCCGGAGGTTGTCGAAGAGGTGCTCGCCGTCGAAAACGTAAACACCGGCATTGACCTCGTGGATGCGCTTTTCATCCTCGGTGGCATCCCTCTCCTCGACGATACGCGATACGGCACCCCCGCCTTCACGAACAACGCGCCCGTACAAGCCCGGGTCGTCCGGCTTCATCGTGAGTAACGTGAGCGCATTTCGCGACCGCTCGTGCTCTTCGACAAGCCGCCGTAATGTCTCCGGCCGTGTGAGCGGTACGTCTCCCGAAAGGATGAGGACGTGCCGCCCTCCCTCGACGAGCGCGGCCGCCTGCAGCACGGCGTGACCAGTGCCTTTCTGTTCATCCTGGACCGCATAACGAGCGCGCTCGCCGACGACCTTCTGGACGGCCTCGCGCTGGTGGCCAATGACCATGATCGGTGGACCGGTGCAGATTTCCCGGGCCAGATCGAGGACGTAGTCGATGATCGGCCGGCCGCCGGCACGGTGAAGAATCTTGATCGTCGCCGACTTCATGCGGGTGCCCAGCCCAGCGGCGAGGATGATGACCTCGAGGTTCTCTGTCAAAGCAGTCATGCCTCCGTCCGTCTCATCCTTTCAAGGGTCCGGCCATAACGGTCGTAAAGCCGAAAAATCGTGTCGGCAAGCGCCACGGAATCGTGGCGAACGTAGTTCTCTTCTTCGATGATGTCGCCGAAAAACGGTGTCACGCCCAGCTCACGAATGGCGTTGACATCGAACTGCACCGGGTGCTGTCCCTGCGAGGCGTAGGCGTCGAGAATCGATTCCGAAGGACGGCCGCCGTTGAGGACCATGACATCGACAACGAGACCAGCATGCTCGATGATCGCCGCGAGATGTTCCTCAGCTGAGTAGCCGTCGCTCTCCCCCGGCTGGGTCATGACGTTACAGACGTAGACGCGCAGCGCCTTGGCCTGGCGCAGAGCGTCGGCGATCGGTTTGATCAATAGGTTGGGCAGCACCGACGTGTAAAGTGAGCCGGGTCCGATCAGGACCAGGTCAGCGGCCTCGAGCGCTTCAAGGGCGCGATCGGTCGGTTGCGCATCCGCCGGATCGATGCTGAGATGAACGATGCGCGCATGCCGCGGCGGAGCAGCGCTCGGTTGGCCGAGATACGAACCGCTGATGGCTACCTCGCCAAGCAGATCGGAGCCGTCGGCGAGAATCGCCCGCAGACGGACGTCGGCCAGGGTCGACGGATAGATCTCTCCAGCGATATTGAGAACTTCCGAGGCCGTGAGGATCGCTTCGTCGAAGCTGCCTGTAATGTCCGTCAGCGCGGCGAGCAGCAGGTTCCCGAGCGAATGACCACCCAGGGACGATTCGGCGCTTTCAAAGCGGTAGCTGAAAAGTCGCGACAGAAGATGCTCTTCCTCGGCGAGGGCGACGATGCAGTTACGGATGTCGCCCGGCGGAAGCATGCCGAACTCCTTCCGCAGCGCGCCGGAACTGCCGCCTTCGTCCGTGACCGTCACGATCGCGCCGAGGCGGGCAATCGACCACGGGCCGTCCGCGTCGACGTACCGCTTCAAGCCGCGCAGCAGCGTCGAGAGGCCGGTTCCGCCGCCAATGGCGACGATATTGAGTCCGTGATGGCGCATCGCGCGCGATTGTATGCTCGCCTGCGCCGCGCGTTGTTGCCAGGAGGTTGATCGCGCCGCCGCTCCAGCACAGTTGGGGCAGGCCGGCGCCTTCGGCAGTTACTCGTGCGCGCGCAGGAACGTCTCGGGTTTGCTGAACGTCTTTGCCATTCCCAACCCGCGGCGCACGTTATTCAGCGAGACCTTGCCGGTTGCCAACGCTGCGCCGAGCTGCATGTACGTCTTCCATTTTCCGCGGTAGCGGTAGCGCACGTCGAGCGTGTGCCGCCAGAGGCGCGAATACTCTTCGTAAAAGTCATCAAGCGAAAGTGTGGTCGGGAGTACGGCGTGAACGATGTCGTACATCTCCCAGTCGTGCGTGGTGACCTGACCTTTGGCGGTGTCCCACAAATCAGTACCCGGAAGTGGCGTGAGGACGGAGAAACCGCTGTTGTACGCGCCGGTGTGATCGATCCAGTCCCGAAGGCGCTTGAAGTCGTCGCGGTTCCAGGCCGGATCGACGATGAAGTTCGGCGTGAAACCGACTCCGAGATCCTGGAGGATCTTGATGGCTTTGACGTTGTTGTCCGCGGTGTTCTTCTTGTTTACCGCTTTCAGCCCCTCGTCGGTGACGGACTCCAGCCCGAGGAAGATCGCCAATTTGCCGCAGTCCTTCCACATCTCGATGAGATGCGGGAACTTGCAGATGATGTCGGTCCGCGTCTGCACGGTGAAGAACTTCTTGATGCCGGCCGCCTTGATCTGCTTCGCCATCGCCTCACCGCGCTTGACGTTCATCCAGAAGATGTCGTCGGTGATGAAGATCGCTTCGGCTTTGATCTGCCTCAGCTCCCGAACCACGCGCTCGGGCGATTTTTCACGGAAGGTTGACTCGTGGAACTTCCATACCGAGCAGAAGTTGCATTTGAACGGGCAGCCGCGGGCGGTTTCCATCAGGGCCAGGGGCTTGTGGAAGTTGATGTAGTAGTGGTCGGCGTAGTGCTCGATCAGATGCCGCGCCGGCAGGGGGTAATCGTCGAGATTTCCACGGGTCGGCGCATGGCCGGTGCTGACCCAACGGCCGTCGCGATGGAGCATGAGACCTGGAATCGTCGCGAGATCGTGTCCGCGGCGGATGGCGTCGACGAGTGGCGGCATCACCTCTTCGCCGTCGCCGATCGCTACGGCGTCGATGACATCGTGGTGAAACCAGTTGGGATCGCGAGATGCGTCGTGACCGCCGACGACGACGAACACGTTTGGGTTATCGCGTTTGATGCGCTGGGCAAGGCGCACCGTGCGGTTGCGCTCCGTCGTGAAATTGCACTGCAGACCCACGACATCCGGTCCGAAGTTCCTGCAGAGATCGAGACCATGTTCTTCGCCGTCGATGCGGAGATCGAAGACCTTGCACTCATGACCGTCGGCTTCGAGGCATGCCGCGACGCAAATCGGACCGAGAGGCTCGACGAACGTGAGCATCTCCAGACCGAGAATTCCGCCGACCGGCGGTTTGACGAACGCGATCTTCATTCTGTGCAACGCGGTAAAGCAAAGCGGGCCGCGCTTATTTCTTCTTCAGCTCCGTGAGCACCAGCTTGGCAACGGCCTTCAGTGTATCGAAAACGCCGGTACCGTTCATCGCCACGGCCTCGAACGTCGGCTCACCTTTGAAGTTCAGCTGGCGGTACATCTCATCGGCAGGGAGCGCCGTGGGGAGGTCGCGCTTGTTGAACTGCAGTACGTAGGGCACGGTTTTCAGCTCGTAGCCCTGCTCCTTGAGGTTCTTGTCCAGGTTCTGCAGCGACTCATTGTTCGCTTCCATGCGCGCTTCCTGCGAGTCCGCCACGAAGACGACGCCGTCGACGCCCTTCAGAATCAGCTTACGGGAAGCGTCGTAGAAAACCTGGCCGGGCACCGTGTAGAGGTGGAACCGGGTCTTGAACCCGCGAACCGTGCCGAGGTCGAGCGGGAGGAAATCGAAGAACAGCGTGCGGTCTGTCTCCGTGGCGAGGGAGATCAGTTTTCCTTTCGCCTGCGGGTTTGTTTTGTCGTAGATCCACTGCAGGTTTGTCGTCTTTCCGCACAGGCCGGGGCCGTAGTAGACGATTTTGCAGTTGATCTCGCGCGCTGCGTAGTTGATGAACGTCATGCGGAGCTATTCGCTGAAGAGACTGTCGATGTCCTCGTCGGTGATCTCGGCGAAAGGAGAGTCGAAGCGGCTGGCCAGATTGCCGCGCTCCGCCTCGGATTTCCGCAGCAGCACCTCGAAGGTCTTTTCGAGCTCTGCCGATGCCTTCTTCACGCGCAGCCGCACCAGTCCGAGAGACGAGCGGTCATCGAAGATCACCACGAGGATTACCCTCTGGGCGACGAGAGAGATGTGGATGTTGTCGCGCTCCCCTTCATGGAAGAGGATCGAGAACTCCTTCTCGCCGATGAGCTTAGCAAGTCCATCGGTGGCGGCGACGTTGCCGGCTGTCAGCGAGGCGAGCGACGTCGCATCAACGCCGCGCATGTCGCCGTGAACAGCAATCTGCTGGCCGTTTTTGTCGACCAGAAAGACGATTTTGGAATTGGAGTCGACCTGCAGTCGCTGGAGCGTGTCCTTGATCTGCTGGTACTCCTCCTCGTACATCACGAGATCAGGAGTCGCCATCTTCTATTTTCACCAGTTGTTTCGCGAGAGACTAGGACGGAGAAATGTAGCACAGGTGGACACTTAGCCGCGTAGGCTCCGAGGCCCGGCCCGGTGCAAAGCCAGCGTTCCGAGCCCTGCAACGATGGAGTCCGGTACCAAATGCCTTCGGCCTTGCCAACCCGGAGACCGTACGGCAAGACGCTGGTGGGCGCCCGTTGACTGGGCCTTGATCAACCACTCTGCCTGCCATGCCGGCCTAGGAGCCTGCGCGTTAGAAAAGATCTCACGAACCTGGTGGCCGAGCCTTGGGCAACCAACGCCGCCGGCCGTGCCGGCCCGGCTAGATCTCGCGCCGTCCCTCCAGGGCCTTCGCCATGGTCACCTGATCGGCGTACTCCAGATCGCCGCCGACCGGCAGCCCGAACGCAAGACGCGTTGTCTTCACGTCGAGAGGGCGCAGTTGCTGGGCGAGATAAAGCGCCGTTGCTTCCCCTTCGACATTCGGGTTCGTAGCAATGATGACTTCACGGACATCGCCGCCGCGTACACGCTTGATCAGACCTTCGACGTCGATATCGTGCGGTCCAACTCCCTTCAGCGGTGAGAGCGCGCCGAGCAGTACGTGAAACATGCCGCGGAAATCGCGCGTCTGCTCGATCGTCGGGATGTTGAAGGCCTCTTCGACGACGCAGATCACGCCTGGATCCCGGCGGGCGTCGGAGCAGATCGCACAGGGTTCGACGTCGGTCATGTTGTTGCAGATCGAGCATCGGAAAATCTTCGTCTTCACTTCCAGGATGGCGCTCGCCAGAGACTCGGCCTCTCCCGCCGTCCTCTTGAGGATGTGATACGCGATCCGGGAGGCGGACTTTCCGCCGACTCCGGGGAGCTTGGTCAGCTCGTTGATCAGGTTTGCGAGAGGCGGAGCGGTCATAACGCGGTGGCGCGGTATGCGGTCGCGGAGCTACGCGGTTTTGCGCTTCGATACCGCGCCACCGCGCGACTTCGCAACAGCATTAAAACAGTCCTGGAATCTTCATCCCACCCGTCATCGCGCCTACGGTGCTCGACATCTCCTCATCGACTTTGCGCGACGCTTCATTTACCGCGGCGACAACGAGGTCCTGCAACATCTCGACGTCGTTGGGATCGACCGCTTCCTTGTCGATGGTGATTGCCAGCAGCTCCTTCGAGCCGTTCATCGCCGCCTTCACCATGCCGCCACCGGCGCTTCCTTCGACGCGCAGCGTGGTCATCCGCTGCTGCATCTGTTCCTGCATCTGTTGGACTTGCTTCATCAATTGCTTCGGATTCATGAGCTCTCCCTTACCGCTTTTTTGACTCGACAAGGTCCGCGCCGAGGTGCTTCTGGAACGCCTGAACGACGGGATCATCGCGTAGGGGTGATGACTTTCCTGCGGGCGCCGCCACGGTGGGCGAGTCGAGTTGGACGTCAATCGATATCGCCTCGCCGAAGACCTCAGTGGCGAGCTGCTCGAGAGCCGGGCGCGCGCCGTTGACCTGGTCGGCTGTGAACGAATCGCTGAATGTGAGCAGCAGCCGGTTGCCATCACGCCGGCGCGACTTGGCGGCCCCGAGGTATCCACCGATCAGAGGACGTGCTTTCTGTACACGCTCGATGAAGGACTCGACGCTTGCGGTCGTAGCCGGGCCTCCCGATTGCGTGGTCTCGCGGAGGGGGGCCGCGGTTGCGCGGTCCCGCGGTTGCGCAGTCTCGCGGGGAGCCGCCGCGCCTCCACGCGGTTGCGAGACGGAAACTCCGCTCGCCAGCACTTCTTCGACTGCCCGCAGCCGCGGGAACGTGGCGGCCTTGAGTAACGCGATCTCGACGGCCAGCCGCTGATGTTCCGCGCGATTGACCGTCTCGTCGTCGCGAAGCAGCAGATTGGCAATGCGCAACAGTTCGGAATAGGAGAACTTCTCAGCCGTAGCGCGGATGGCAGGCAGATCTTCGGGAGCGACCGAGAGCATCGACTCGTTCGCGCGTCCCGCCACAAGCAGCAGATTACGGAAAAAACTGAGCAGGTCGCGATACAGCATCTTGAAATCGCGGCCGCCTTCGGCTGCCTCGTCGAGCGCTTCGAGAAGGCCGCCGTGATCTCCGTCAGCGATGAGACCTGCGATACGCGCGAAGAAGGTCGAGTCAGAGAGGCCCAGAACCGTGGCGACATCGGCGGACGTGATGGAGCGGCCGCTGAAAGCGATCACCTGATCGAGCAGCGAAAGAGCGTCACGAACGCTGCCCTCGCCGCGGCGGGCAACGATCTCGATCGCTCCCCGATCGGCCTCAATCCCTTCGGCAGCGCAGATCTTCCTGACTCGTTCGATCAGCTCGTCGAGCGTAATCTTGCGCATCATCTCCTTCTGAACGCGCGAGATGATCGTCTGCGGGACCTTATTGATCTCCGTGGTTGCGAACATGAAGATCACCTGCGGTGGCGGCTCCTCCAGGATTTTCAGCAGGGCGTTCCACGCCCCGGTCGAGAGCATGTGTGCTTCGTCAATGATGAAGATGCGGTTGCGGTCGCGCGCCGGCTGGAATTGCGTGATGTCGCGCAACTCGCGGATGTTATCGACGCCCGTGTAGGTGGCGGCATCGATTTCACGAACGTCAAGGTCGATGCCTTCTGTGATCTCGCGGCAGATCGTGCACTCGTTACACGGCTCCGTCGTCGGACCTTTGACGCAGTTCAGTGCTTTGGCCAGGATGCGGGCGGCCGTGGTCTTGCCAACGCCGCGGACGCCGGCGAAGAGATAGGCGTGATGGATACGCTTCCCTTCGATCGCGTTCTGAAGCGTCCGTACGACGGTGTCTTGACCAATGACATCGCTGAAAGTTTGAGGACGATATTTGCGCGCGAGCGCCTGGTAGGACATTTCGTTGGAGTCTAGGTTGTGGCGCCGCAGAAAACCAGCCTGGCCCGCAGATGGAGGTCGAGGCTGGGCCAGCCAACGCCGCGGGCAGTGCACGCCCGCTCGGAAGAGCCCAGGCCGTACTGTGTCACACAGGGGAACACCTTATCGCTGCTTCCTTCCGGACCTGACGAGGTTCGGTGTGCCTGCTGCACAGGACCCGGGCTCATCCCAGCGGGCCGTAAAACGGAGCGGGATTGTAACCCGCACGGTGCTGGAACCGAGGCGGTCCTGGAGAACTTCCATCTTGGCTATACTCGACGAGCTTTGCCAAGCCGGCTCCTGACCGTCTACCTCTTCGCGGTCATTCTCGTGTCGGGAGTCTGGATCGGCACGCCTGGGCTCTTTCCGCTGACGTGGATCGTCGTCCTTGCAGTTGGGGCCGCGACGCAAACGCTCACCTTCCATCTTCCGTTGCCGGCGGGCTCTCCCGTCCGTGCAAACGCGCGCGATGTGCTGCTCGCGATGGCGGCCTCCGCTCCGTCCTTCTTCTACCTCACCGCGACGTGGCGCCAGGAGTTTCCCTACCTCGGCGATCAATGGTTGCACAACGCCTGCGCAATCGAGGCGTACGCATTCTGGTGGCCGTGGGGATGGTTTGCCGCGGTCGCAGCGACGGCGTTCGTTGCATGGCAAATGCGGCGATACGAAGGCTCTCCGGCGCCTCTGATCGGGCTTGCCATCGTCGTCGCGATCGGAATGATGCTGCCGCAGCCTCTGTCATTTGCCGGACGTTATCCAGGCAC
>DATLWH010000265.1:0-9084 GCA_035576505.1 Thermoanaerobaculia bacterium
GGCGATGGTCCGCGGGCGCGTGCGGAAATACGTCGCCAGACGCCGGATCAACTCCAGGTAGGTCATCTCTTCAGGCCCCGCGAGCACGTGCACACCGCCGTGACCAGGCGCCGTAACGGCGCGGCACATACCGTCGATGACGTCGTCGAGATACACCGGCGCCAGCCGCTGGCTACCGTCCCCGGCCACCGGAACCCAGCGACCCTGGCGGCAGCGTTCAATCAACGTCGAGATGCCCTCGCCGCCCATGCCATAGACCTCGGCGGGCCGCAGGATGTTCCAGGCCAGACCCGAATCCCGAACGATCTCTTCGGCTTGGATTTTGGATTGGCTGTAGGCGCCGCCCGCGGGGTCGATGGCGCGCGTGCTCACCAGAGTGAACCGTTGGACGCCGGCCCGCCGCGCCTCTGCGACCAGGTTCCGCGTGCCGCGAGCGTTGACCTCGGTATAGCGGGTGCTCCGGTTGGAGTGCGTGACGGCCGCCAGGTGGAGGACTTGATCGCAGTCCTTGCAGAGCCCCGCCAGGGTCTCCGGCCGCGTCACGTCGGCGCGGACGGACCGCCAGCCGCGCGGTAGGGAAACCGGCGCGCTGCGATGCAGGACCGCGCCGGTGATACCTCGCCTTTGCAGCTCCTCCAGCAGCGGACCGCCGAGGCGCCCTGGGCCTGTCACCAGGATCCTCATTCCCTGCTCCTCCGCCGGAGCTCCATGATCCGGTAGCGCAAGAGATTGCGCAGGAACTCGAAGACAGCCGCCACCCTGATGAAGGAACGCCGGCCGGTCAGACCTAGGAACTCAGTTTCCGTTTCGCCGATGCGAAGTCCAAGACTGCGGGCCTGGAGCAGGATCTCGGCGTCGATGAACCAGTCGGTGGATTGCAGGGTCATCCGCTCGAAGGCCGCGCGGGTGAAGACCTTCGGCTTGGCGTTGACGTCCCGCACCGGAAGCCCGGGGAAGAGAACATGAAAGAGCCCGTTGAAGACCAGCGAAAAGAGCTTGCGCTTGAGGCCGTCGCCCCGCTGTCTGCGGTACGTCTTCGCCAGATCGAGCTCCTGTTCGCGGAGGAGGCGGTAGACCCTCACCAGATCCTCGACCAGAACCTGACCGTCGCCGTCGATGACCGCCAGGTGCTCACCGGTAGCGAGAGCCAGTCCGCTGCGCAAGTCCCAACCCATCATTCCCTGTTTCTCCATGGCAGAGCAGACGATGCGGGGGTCACCGGCCGCCAGCTCCCGCACGACGTCCGGGGTCGTGTCGCTGCCGCCGGCCACATAGTTGCCAACCAGCACGAGCTGATAGTTGTCGATGCCCGCATCGAGCAGCGCCTTGCTGATGCGTGCCGCGAAGGAGCGCGCCGCGCCGCCGGAGCGGTAGCACAGGACGACGACGGAAAGCTCCGGGCACATGGGGGCAGCCTTGATCTACTCCAGCAACAGGGCCCGCTGCCGCGGCGTCAACGGACGTTCCACGATACGGCCGGCAGGCCGATAGCCAGCCAGCGCCGCGGCGGATCCGCCTAATAGAGGGTCACCCTGCGGACTGGAAAGCAACCGCCAGGTCCCTCTCCCATCGTTGAAATCCAGGATCACAAGCGTCTTGTATGGAAACTGATCGGCCGCACACGTGCCTGCTGCGAAGCATTCGGCCTTCTGCTCGTGCCAGCACTCGAGCCCCTCGGGTGTGGCACGGCAACCCGTCCCGCGGTCGGGGGCCATGCGCAGGGCGTGTATGGCAACGTCGTCATAGAGCAGTATGAGCCAGCTTTGAGCCAGATAGTCGGCCTCGGTTGCGAGATACAAATCCGGCGTGGGCTGGCTGCGGAGGATGATGCCAGTGCCGGGTGTCAGGGCGGGGGCGGTGGTGACGATCGACAGGAGCTCTTTCTTGTGCAGCCGCCAGGTCGAGACCCAGAGGTCCTGACGTTCCAGGCCTCCCCAGACTCCGAAGCCTACGAAGAGGAGCGGCACGAGCAGGAAAGCGGTGCGGAAGCGAGGCCACTGTTGCACCGCCCAGCCGGTCAGAACCGCGACCGCCAGCGATGCCCACGTGCGCGACAGGATGTGCGTGCGATAGTGAATTTCGGCCATCTGAAGCGCCGCATACGCGGCGTTCGCAGCCAGGGCCATCGCCGCGAATATCCCAGTCAGCAGGAGTATCCGGGTGGTGCGCTCGGGGCGATCCGGATTCTGTGACTGCCGTGCCCGGAACGCGAACCACGCCGCCGCCACTCCAGCAGCGAGTGCCATCGCCCACGCCGGAATCGCCGCGGGCGGCCTGGGATACCAGATTGGGCGTGCAAAGACCCAGCGCCACGGTGCGAAGTTCTCGCTCCACATGCTGATCGTGCGGTCAAGACGCGCCGCGAGAGGCATCGGCCGCATGGCTACTGCCGCGTAACCGGAGGCGTCGTGCAGAAACCGCCACTCGATCCGCACAGCGGGAGCCAGAGCGAGGCCAACCGCCGATAGCACCAGAAGAATCCGGCGCCAGGCCGCGGTACCGCCGCGCCAGAACAGGAGCAACGGTGCGAACGGCAGGGCAGGGATGGCGACGTCGATGGTCCAGATGCTGGCCGCCGTAGCGGCGCACGCAAGCGCGATCCAGCCGGCGCCTCCGCCCGTCACGTAGCGCAGGCTGCAGCCGACGGCGAGCAGCAGCATGAGCGCGCCGAGGTTGTAGCCGAGAGAGGTGAGGTTGTTGGTCAGGTAGTCGCTGGTCGCGGTGAGCGTCAGGCAGATCGCCAGAAACTGCGTGAGCCGCCTTCCCGGCAGCAGCAGCCGGGCGATCCAGCCCGCGGCGAGGGCCTCCCCGAGCCAGGTCACGCCGTAGATCAGGTGCAGGGTCCAGATGGGCTGCGGCGTAGCCAGCGCCAGGCGGAACGGCAGGGTATAGAGACGCCGCAAGGGAGCGACGACCGGCGTCAGGGCGGCCATGAAACCATGGCCTTGATAGTGGCGCGCCAGCCGCAGCAGCAAGGTGTCGTCCTGCCACAGCCCGCGCATCGGCACGGTCAACCCCCACACCAGAAGGAGCAGGGCGAAGTAGAGCAGCCCGTCGCTGTTCAGTCCGGCCGCGAGCGGGCGCGGCCACCGGCCCCGAGCTGCCGGAATCTCACTCAAACCAGCCCACCAACATCTACCGCATGCTATCTCCTTTCATTGGCCCGAGCGCTGGCAGCCTGCCCTGAGCGAAGCCGAAGGGTCCTCGCCGGCCGGAGCGCTGGCGTCCCGCCGGCTGGCTCGGCGGCGTCTCGCCGCCGATGTTGGGGTCTGCCCGCATCGAGTTCCGAGCCGAAAAGAGAACGAACGCCTGGCATCGTTGGATTCTCCCGGCCTATCAGGTTGAAACCCCCGAGGGTGGAGCGGCGCATCGCCAGACTGTCGCTGCACATCCCATGGTCTGTCGTGCAAACCGTGCGGAATCGCCGGGACACCATGCGGTCTGTCGTGTGCGCCGTCCGGGTTGCGACGTTTCACCTCGTGGTCTGCGCCGTACACCGCGTGGATTGCCGCGTTACACGATGTGGTCTGTCCTGCGTACCGCCGGGATTCACCGCGCACGCCGGTCGATTCACCGCGCACACCGACGGGTTCACGGTGCAACCCACGCGGTGTACGGCGCGGACCAAGAGGTGAAACACGGCAATCCGCGCGGTGTACAGCGCAGGACACGAGGTGAAACGCGGCAATCCGCGCGGTGTACAGCGCTGATCACGAGGTGAAACGCGGCAATCCACGCGGTGTACGGCGCATACCACGAGGTGTACAGCGCAACTCGCGGCGTTTGCACCGCGAGGCGGTCAGCGGGCACCGCTACACGGCCCGTTTGCGCCGTTACACAACCCGTGTGAAGCGTTACACGGCCTATGCGCACCGTTACACAGCCGAAACACGCCTCGCACAGCCGAAACACACGTGCGCACGGGCAAAACGCACCCATGCGCGCCGTCAACTGAGGCGGAAGACAACCTTCAGGACTCGCTGACGGCCTATTGTCAAGCGCACGTCAGGGCGAATCTGGCCGCGCTGGAGAATATCTGGAGGACGACTATACCTTCATCAACGCGCACGGCTGACTGACACCGCTCGATTCCTCGCCAATTGCCTCGGCCTGGCAAGAGCCTGGGCCGCGCCCGTGAGACAATTTCGCGATGCGCTTAGCACGGCTTCTCCCCCTGCTGGGTCTGGCGACCTTCGCGGCGACGATGTTATTCGTACCCCGAATCGCGCAATCGCAGAGCTACCTTGATTTCGCTGACCAGCGGCAACTTCTGGCCGGCGTACCCAATACCCTCAATGTGGCGTCGAACGCGGCGTTCATCCTCGCCGCCGCAATCGGCTTCGCCGCGGCAGCACGAGCAGACAGGTTTCGGACGTCAGCAGAACGCGTGAGCGCTCTCGTGTTCTTCACGGGAATCGCGCTCACGGCCGCCGGCTCCACGATTTATCACCTGGCGCCTTCCGACCGGACCTTGCCGTATGACCGAGCAGGCATGACTGTGGGATTCATGGCCTTCGTGGCTATGGTCGCGCATGAGCACCTCGATGTTGGCAAATGGCTTCTGCCGACCTTACTCGCGATCGGGCTGGGAAGCATCGGCTGGTGGATGTGGCGAGACGATCTGCGACCGTATGGTTGGGTTCAATTCTTCCCCATCCTCGTCTTGGTGCTCATCGCCACCGTCGGAAAGCCGCGGTACTCGGACGAACGCACCACGCTGGTTATCGTATTTGCGGCATACGGTGCCGCAAAGCTATTCGAAGCAGCCGACCGATCGATTTATGTGGCCACTGCAAATCTGGTCAGCGGCCACACGCTGAAGCATCTCGCCGCCGCCAGCGCGCCGGTAGCAGTAGCGCTTTGGATTAGGCGACGTACCAGCGTTGCGCTGCAAAACGAGTCGGAGGCGATTCCTTCTGCGGCCGTTACGTGAGATACGAACTACTAGCGAACCAGCGATCTGAGTCAGCCAAATCCAGACTAGGCTTCGATTAGGCTGCTCCGTTCCCCTTAGAGACTTCCTCAATCGAAGTCGTCGCTCCGAGGTCAATTCGCTATGAATCATCTGGAGCGGGCGACGAGATTCGAACTCGCGACCGGGTTCGCTTCTGGCGTAAAGCATCCGCAAACGATGCGACCGTCCTTTGTTGGCAAGTACTCTTCCTTGCTACCGCCGAGAGCTTCGTGAATCTCCTCCCGCGTGTAATGTTTTGCCAGTTGGAAGGTCATCTCAACCTGACTAAGAGCTACTCAGGGCGCATCGAGGATTCTTGGTCTGGTGTTCAAAGTGGGCGGCTTGCCCGGTCGTGCCAGCGTGGTGAGGGCGAACCTGCTCTCCACAGACATAGCAACGGAACATCGGCCGACTCTTGCTGGTGTCTCGCAAACGCAAGGCCTCGGCAACACCGATCTGGCGTCCTTCGAGGCTGCAAAAAGCTGATTTCGGCATCTTGTGACCTCCCGGTCGACACTGGTCTACAACACAAAGTCATCGGTGCCGCATCTCTTCAACCTGTGAGGGGAGCAGACACTGACGCGGTAGTACGGGCCACGACTCAAAGCGAAATCGCCTTTCGCCGGGACCGTCGTTCTCGTTCGACCCCAAGAGGGTTCGAGAGCCGATGGATTCGAGCCAGCACGAAGGTCGAAGCTATGAATTTGAAACATGTCTCCCACGGGTTTAACTCTCCAGACTGCGTGGCCTGTAGAGAGATCGGTCACTTCGATGACGCCGACGTCGGATGGGTATTCGCCGAGAAACTCGGCGTGAACAGTGACTCCACCAAGAGTGTTCTTCTGGACAATCACCAGCGGGTGTGCGATGCCGCAGGACCACAGCAGCAGGACGGGGATGATCGACAGAATGGGAGTTCTCGTCACGTGTCAGGAGCAGTCTATCTCCACCAGCGCAAGTTCGAGTATGGCTGCATGGTTGAAGATAGAAGTCCTTGACGCGTCGTGACCGTCTCGGTCACGGGTGCGTCAACAAGGAGACGCGATGGACAACCCAAGCGCAAAATGAATATCGGACTGAAGAAAACCGAAACCCGCAACCGCGCGTGTTTCCAAGGGATTACTTTGGAGCGGGCGACGAGATTCGAACTCGCGACCAAGAGCTTGGGAAGCTCCTACTCTACCAACTGAGCTACGCCCGCTCACCGGGTTGGGCCGGAGATTGTAACTCACTGCGGGGTGATGTACTCGCTGAAGAGGCGGAGGAAGCTGCCGGAGGGGCCGGTCAGGTAGGCGGTGCCGCGGATCGTGACCGGCTCGGTCGAGGAGAGCTGGCCTCCCCGCGCGTAGCCCCAGAGCGAGAGCGGCATCGTCTTCGACTCTCCGGGGCCGAGGTCGGTGTTGATCGGGGTCGAGGTCGAGCGGATGGTGAAGGCGCCGGAACCGATCGTGCGGATCTCGATCCGGCTGACCTTCACCGGCTGGTTCGTCGTATTCGTCATCGAAAGGGCGAAGGTCAGGTTCAGCGCGCCGTTGTAGGTGTAGGCGTTCGTGGCCGTCTCGTACTGGTTCAGATGGAAGGTGATGTTCGGCGCGTTCGGATCGTCCTGCGCGCCCGACGCGCAGCCGGTGAGAAGGAGCAGCAGCAGGAGCGCGTTCTTCATCGCATCCTCACCCGGCGATCGCCGGCAGCCCGGTCACCTGCTCCAACTCCGCTTCCTCGGCGATCCATTCGTTCGTGCGGAAGACTCCTTCCCAGCGGGCGATGACGACCGTGGCCAGGCAGTTGCCGATGACGTTGACGCATGTGCGGGCCATGTCCATCAACTCGTCGACGCCGAGGATGACGATGACGCCCTCGGCGGGGAGATTGAACGACGCCAGCGTGCCGAGGAGGATGACGAGCGAGGCGCGGGGGACGCCGGCCACCCCTTTCGACGTCAGCATCAGCGTCAGCAACATGACGATCTGCTGCGTCCACGTGAGGTGGACGCCGGCGGCCTGGGCCACGAAGATGGAGGCCAGGGCCAGGTAGACGGTCGTGCCGTCGAGGTTGAAGCTGTAGCCGGTGGGCAAGACGAAGCCGACGATGCGGCGCGGTACGCCGAGGCGTTCCATGTTCTCCATCGCCTTCGGCAGCGCCGATTCCGAGGAGGTGGTGGCGAAGGCGATGGTGGCCGGGAGCTTCACGGCGCGAAAGAAGTCGCGCAGCGGCACGCGGAAAAGCAGCGCCACCGGCAGCAGCACGCAGACGAGGAAGACGACGAGTGAGCCGTAGAGCGTCAGAACCAGCATGCCGAGGTTCTTGAGCACGCCCAGGCCGGAATGGCCGATGGTGTTGGCCATGGCCGCGCCGACGCCGACCGGCGCGAACTTCATCACGAACTCGGTGAAGCGGAACATGATGTCGGCCAGCGACTCGCACCAGGCGATGACCGGCCGTGCCTTCTCGCCGATCGACGTCACGGCCAGGGCGAACAGGACCGAGAAGACGACGATCTGCAGCACGTCGCCGTCAGCCATGGCTTTGAGGATCGAGGCCGGCGCGAGATGGGCCAGGAGGTCGCCGAATTTCTGCGGCTTGGCCGGCGGATCGGGCGCGCTCAGCCCCTTCCCGACGGCGTCGGCGGCCTGCGACGCCTTGGCCGCGGCGGTGGCGCTATCGCCGTGCGCGGCGGCGTCAGTCGCTTCCTTGGCCAGCTTCGAGGCGCGGTCGGCCAGGACGGCTTTGTTCTCTTCCGTGTGGACCCCCGCGAGCGATACGCCGAGGCCGGGCTTGGTGAGGTTCACCGCGCCGAGGCCGATGAAGAGAGCGAACGTCGTCACGATCTCGAAGTAGAGCAGGGCCTTGAATCCGATCCGGCCGACCTGGCGGATGTCGCCTGTGCCGGCGATGCCGATGACGAGCGTGGCGAAGATCAGAGGCGCGATGATCGACTTGATCAGATTCAGAAAGAGGATCGACAACGGCCGCAAGGATGTGCCGATCTCCGGCCAGCGCCAGCCGATGAGCACACCGATCACCAGACCGATGAAGATCTTCTGCGTGAGAGAGACTTTCGGAAGTGTCATGTGTTGGCGAAGTGTAGGGGAGGTGCGCGGTTGAGTACAGCCGGGCCGGGAGTCCGCAGAATTTCACACCGCCGGCGAGACGGCCTCCCTGGATAGGGGACCGGAGCGGGATCCACGTTCGATCATGCCGGGCGGCGGGCGGGACGCCCGCGGTCCCAGGGAGGGCTTCGTTCTCATGCCGGCAGAGCCCGGCGTAGGATAGCGACATGAAGCGTGGATGTTTCGTCAGTCTCCTGATCCTCGGCGCATGTTTCGGCGGCTACTGGTACCTCCTGCACGGTCATGTCGAGCCGCCGGCGTTGTGGTGGGCCACCGGCATCGCCAGCTTCTTCATGTGGATTTCGATCGGCGCTCTGCGGAACGCCATCGCCGCCGGCCGCGACGCCGCGCGCGTTGCCAGCGACTCGGCGGTCGGCGGCTACAGCGGCGAACAGTACGCTGACGATGCCACGGTCACCGTCGTCGGTCACATCCGCGCCACGGGCCCGGCGCTCACCGCCCCTCTGAGTGGAAAGCCGGCCGTGCTCTACAGCTACGAAATCAGCCACGTTTCCGAGGGACGGGATGAGACGACTACCGTGATGGATTTCTCGGGCTTCGCCCTCACGCCATGCGCGATCGATTCGCCGCACGGCTCGATCCGCCTTTTGGGCTTTCCGCTGCTGGAAGGCTTCGACAAGACCTCGCTCGATACCGATGAAGGACGGAGGAACGGCACCGCCTACCTGGCCTCGGCGCCGTTCACGGACATGGAGGGCTTTCACCCCGGCGCCATCTACTCCGAGGTCAAAGCGGTTCTGACGGATGACGACGGCCAGCTTCGCAAAGACTGGAAGATGACCGAAGACCGCGACCTGACAGACAAAAGCCTCTCCGAGCAGATTGTGGCGCCGGGCGAGCAGGTCTGCGCCATCGGCCGATGGTCGGCGGCAAAGCACGGCCTCGTGCCGCACGGCGGCAACGTCATCCGCCTCGTCCGCGGCGATCCGCAGCAGGTCGTGAGCACACTGCGCGGAAAAGCCGTGGCCAACCTCATCGGATTCCTCGTCGTCGCTACGG
>DATLWH010000266.1:0-3721 GCA_035576505.1 Thermoanaerobaculia bacterium
ATGCTCGTCGGCGCATCCGTCTTCGCCCTTGCTCCGCGCGCCGTTGCCAGGCTCCTGACCAATCAGGAGACGGTCATCGCGGCCGCCGTCCCCATCCTTCTCATCGCCGCGGTCTTCCAGTTGTCGGACGGCCTGCAAGCCATCAGCGCCGGCATTCTCCGCGGTGCGGGTGATACGGCCTTCCCGCTCGCCGCCAATCTCGTCGGCCACTGGCTCATCGGCCTCCCCATCGCCCTCTACCTCGGCTTCCACCGCAACATGGGGATTGTAGGATTGTGGTGGGGACTGTGCGCGGGATTGACCGCGGTGGCGATTCTCCTGCTGCTTCGGTTCAACCGGCTGTCCAAGCGTGCGATCGTGCCGATCACGCGAAGGTCGTGATGTACCGAACCTAACGTGTGTGGACTACGGCTTACGAAGTACGGCCACGATCTCCTCCAGCAACTCGATCACGCGTTGGTTCTGCGCCTCCGTACGGCGCTGCGATGCCCGCGTCGACTGCATCCAGATGTAGCAGAGCCAGATGATGACGAGCGACGCCAGGACGAGGAGCGGGCCGAGGATGTACATAGTGGATTAGTGGATCAGTCGATTCGTGGATTAGTCATCAGAGGGTCGCATCTCCCTGATCTACTAATCCACTAATCCACTGCTTCAGTAGATCTTCCACACACGCGTCAGGTAGTCGGCGAAGGTCAGCACGAACAACACGCCCAGCCAGAGGAACGAGGCGATGATGACGACCCACGTCAGACGCGTCGAGTGGATCACGTGCATGAAAAAGAGGATCACGAGCACTGCTTTGATCGTGGCGATGACCAGGGCGATGGGCGTGTTCCACATGCCGAGGTCGTAGCGGGAGGCGGCAACCGTCAGGATCGTGCCGATGGCCAACGCGAGGAAGACCAGGAAGTAGGTCAAGAGAGGCGTCACATGGACGTGCGGGGCGTGCTCCGCGTGTTCGATGTCAGTCGTGGTCGCGTCAGCCATGGTGCGCTCCGTGGATCAGATAGAGGAATGGAAAGAGGAAGATCCAGACGATGTCGACGAAGTGCCAGTAGAGTCCCATGATCTCCACGGGACCGTAGTACTCCGGTCCGAAGTGGCCCGCCCATGCGCGCCAGATGAACCAGAGAAGAAGCCCGGCGCCGATGACCATGTGCAGAGCGTGCAGCCCCGTCAATGTCCAGTAGAAGGTCATGAAGAGCTGGACCTTCGGCGCAAGCGCCGGCACCTCGTTCCAGTGGAACGCCAGCCCCGGGAACAACCCCTCCTGCCAGTGCTTCGTGTACTCGTAGGCTTTCACACCGAGAAAGATGCTGCCGAAGAAGAGTGTGGCGATGAGCATGGCGACCGTGCCCATGCGGCGACCAAGCTGCGCGTTGCGCACCGCCAGCGCCATGGTCAGGGAGCTGATGATCAGGACGATCGTATTGATCGCGCCGAGCCACCAGATCTGTTGCGCGGCACCGATGGCCCACGCCTCGGGATACATGACCCGATAGATCCAGTAGGCGCAAAGAACGCCCCCGAAGAAGAGGATCTCGGTCGCCAGAAACATCCACATCCCCAGCGTCGAGGCCTCGTGCTGCTGACCGAGATCCTCGAAGTGATGCTGGAGGAAGGGATGGTGGTGCTCGTGCGCGGAAGGATCGTTCGTGACTACGCTCATGTTCTGTCTCCGCGCGTGAAGGCAGAAGGCAGAAGGCAGAAGGCAGAAAGAACGCTGCCTTTGCTTTTACTTCTGCTTTCCGCCTTCTGCCTTCTGCCTTCAGACATTCTGCGTCTCCCCCACCGCCTTCATCATGGCCGGGTAGTCGTAGGCATCCCAGGTCACGACGGGCGTCTCGTGGAAGTTGTCGTGTGGCGGTGGAGAGGCCGTCGTCCACTCCAGGCCAACCGCGCCCCACGGATTGGGACCGGCTAGCCGTCCGTACCACAGCGACCAGATGAGGTAGGCCAGCGGCAGGGCATAGCCGAGTGCCAGCACCGAGGCGCCCGCGGTCGACATCACGTTGAGGACCTGGAACTCGGGAGCGTAGGCATGGTAGCGGCGCGGCATGCCGAGGTAACCGAGGATGAACTGCGGAAAGAACGTCAGATTGAAGCCGGAGAAGATCAGCAGCGCCGCCAGACGCGCCCACCACTCGGGATACATCCGCCCGGTGATCTTCGGCCACCAGAAATGAAGCCCGGCCATGTAGGCCATCACGGCGCCGCCGACCATGATGTAGTGGAAGTGGGCGACGACGAAGTAGGTGTCGGTAACGTGGACGTCAAGGCCGATGGCGGCGAGGAAGAGTCCGGTCACGCCGCCGATGGTGAAGAGGCCGATGAAGCCGAGGATGTAGAGCATCGGCGTCATCAGCGCCACGGAGGCCCGGTAGAGCGTCGCTGTCCAGTTGAAGACTTTGATGGCGGAGGGCACGGCCACGAAATAGCTGAGAAACGAGAAGATCATCGCCGAGTAAACCGAGATCCCGGCGACGAACATGTGGTGCGCCCAAACCAGAAAGCCGAGGAAGGCGATGGCCAGCGATGAGTAGGCGACGAAGCTGTAGCCGAAGATCTTCTTGCGCGTGAAGCCGGCCACGACCTCTGAAGCCACACCCATGGCCGGCAGAATCATGATGTAGACCGCCGGGTGGGAGTAGAACCAGAACATGTGCTGGAAGAGCAGCGGATCGCCGCCGAGGGCGGGATCGAAGATCCCGACGTGCAGCACACGCTCAACCATGAGCATGACCAGCGTGATGGCAAGGACCGGCGTGGCCAGGAGTTGCACGATGCTCGTGGCGTACATGGCCCAGACGAACAGCGGCAGCCGGAACCAGGTCAACCCGGGAGCGCGCATGCGGTGGATCGTCACGAGGAAATTGAGCCCGGTCAGGATCGACGAGAAGCCGACGATGAAGGCGGCGAAGGTAACGCCGAAGACGTGCGTGTTCGAAAACTGCGTCGAGAACGGCGTGTAGAACGTCCAACCGGTGTCGACGCCGCCGGTGATGATGATGTACAGACCCATCACCGCGGCGATGATGTAGAGGTACCAGCTCAGCAGGTTGATCCTCGGGAAGGCCAGATCCTTCGCTCCGATCATCAGCGGCAGCAGGAAGTTGCCGAGGACGGCGGGGATGGAGGGGATGAGGAAGAAGAAGATCATCACGATGCCGTGCAGCGTGAAGAATTTGTTGTAGGTGTCGCTGGTGAGCAGATCGCCCTCGGGCGTGAGGAGCTCGATGCGCATGACCACGGCGAAGAACCCGCCGAGCATGAAGAGCGCCGTAATCGAAAAGAGGTAGAGAATGGCGATCCGTTTGTGGTCCCTGGTCAGGAGCCAGGAGAGCGCGCCGTAGTCGTGCGTGATGTAGTTGCGCGTCCCTTCCGGTTCGACGAAACGGACGTCGTGCAGTGTCAATGAGCTCATGGGTTCGTACCTTTGTTCTGCTGTGTGGGGCTGGCGCCCTGGCCGGCGGGTGTTGGGACCGGCGCCGCGGAAGACGGCGGCCCTGAACCGGCAGCCTTCTGCGCGCCGAGGGAGTGGATATAGGAGACGAGCTTGAGAAGATCGTCTTCGCTCATCTGTCCCTGAAACGTCGGCATGATCCCGGTGAAGCCTTTGACGATCTTCGCCTGCGGATTCAGGATCGATTCGCGGATGTAGTTCTCATCCGCGACGACGGTCGTGTCATTCGTCAGCGTCACGTTCGTTCCATACAGA
>DATLWH010000267.1:0-7176 GCA_035576505.1 Thermoanaerobaculia bacterium
CGTCCGAGGACACCGAGCGGCTCCTCGGATTCGGACGGAAGACCACGCCGCAACTGATCGCCGAATCCGCCGTGACCGCGCTGATGCGCCATTTCCCGTCGCCGGGGGAGGAGA
The DNA here is from genome assembly GCA_035576505.1 of Thermoanaerobaculia bacterium. GTDB lineage: Bacteria > Acidobacteriota > Thermoanaerobaculia > Gp7-AA8 > Gp7-AA8 > JADGNZ01. The sequence continues at coordinate 115 of DATLWH010000267.1, forward strand.
CCTCGCTCGTTCACGGCAAGCGCAAGCCGCTCTTTCGCGGCGGGCCGCTGGCGTTCCGCACGCGCGATCTCGATCCGGCCACGCCTCATCTCATCTGCATCCTGCCGTTCGAGAACGACTCGCCGGTGCCGGAGGCGTCGCGCGTCGTGGCCGACCTTCTCTCCCTCCGCCTTGCGGCGGCGAACGGGTTCGAGGTCGTCGAGCCCGCAACGCTTCGCGCGGCGGCGCTGAAAGCCGGCATCGCCTCCTTCCGCGGCACCGCCTCGGACGATCTGGCGCGGCTGGCACCGGCTCTGGGCACCTCCCTCTTTCTGCGCGGCACGATCTATCGCTACGGAACCGAAGCCGTGCAGATCGAGGTCTCGCTCGTCGACATCAACAGCGGGCGCATCCTCTGGTCCGCGCAGCATGACCGCAAGGGGAGCGACTACATCGGCTTCCTGATGCTCGGCGCGCCGTCGAACGCCGTCTCGCTCACCGACCGTGTCGTGGCCGAGATGATCGACACCGCATGGCACGGCCCTGCCAGCGGCCACCCGGTCGCTTCCACGAAAGCAAAAAGTCCTGAACAGCACTCGCGCCTTCGCGGGACGCAGACAAATGGAGAAAACCGATGAACATCCCAGTGAAGCTCGCCGCCGGCCTGCTGCTGTTGTGCTCCCTGCCTGGATTCGCCGGCACCGTGGCGCCGAAGTTGCCGGACGACGCAGTTCTGGCCACCGTCAACGGAGACCGCATCACGGCCAGGAATCTGATCGATGAGTTTTCGAAGCGCCACAGCGGCCACGCCAGGTTCCTCGGCGGCGACATGGAAGCGCGCGCCTTCCTCGACATCCTCATCGCCGAGAGGCTCTTCATTCAGGAGGCCTACGACATCGGTCTCGATCAGGACGCCAGGACCGCCGAGGCCGTTGCCGACTTCGAAAAAGAAAAGGCCACCGCCCTGCTCGTGCGTACCGAAGTCGAGGACAAAGCGCAGGCCACCCCGGAGGAAGTGCGCGCGGCATGGCAGCAGTCGCTCAACTTTTTCGTGGAGGTACGGCAGATCGCCGTGGAAACGAAAGAGGAGGCCGACGAGATCCGCGCCGGCATTCTGAGCGGAGGAGACGTCGAGACGCTCGCGCGCAGTTGCTCGGTCGCCGAATCGCGCCTCAACGGCGGCCACCTGCTCGTCAACTGGGGACAGTTCAGCCCCGAGTGGGAGGCCGCGGTCTTCGCGCTGCAGCCCGGAGAGATCTCCCCGGTCATCGCCACGCCGAGCGGCTACGAAGTCATCATCGTCGACAACCGCATCGACTCACCCCTCCCGCCGTTCGACAAAGTGTCGTCGCAGGTCGCGTCCGTCCTTCACACCCGCCGTATCGACGAGCGCACGCGCGCCTTCTCCGAGGAGCTCTGGCGCAAGTACCACGCGGAGCTGCGGCCCGTCGACCTCGCGCCGCAGGCGCTGCGCACCCTGCTCAAGACCGCGCCCGACACGCTCCTCGTGACGTGGGACGGCGGCGGCAAGCTCACCGTCCGCGAGACCTTCTCCGACAGCGACCTCCGCATGTGGTCATCCTTCCCGCCCCTTCCGGCCCGGCGTACGATCGACGCCCGGATCCGCGCCACCGTCAACGATCCGCTCGCCGTGCTGGAAGCGAAGGCCCGCAACCTGGCCGCCGATCCCACCATCGCCAAACAGGTGGCCAAGTTCCGCGAGAACTTCATGGAGGGGACGCTCTTCAAAGAGCACGTCCTCAAAGACGTCACCGTCTCCGCCGAGGAGGCGCGGAAGTACTACGACGAGCACAAGACCGAATTCGTCGAGCCCGAGCAACGGCACGTCGCCCACATCCTCCTGGCCACCGAGGCCGAAGCGAAAGCCGTCCGGCAAACCATCGCCCAGGGCGCCGATTTCGACCACGTCGCGCGCACGAAATCGCGCGACGCCGCCACAGCCCTGCTCGACGGCAAGATCGGATGGATCACCCCGGACAAAGTGCCGGCCGGATTCAAGAAAGTGCTCACCCTCGCCGCCGGCGAGGTATCGGAGCCGCTCAAGTCCGACCACGGCTGGCACATCATCAAAGTCTCCGAGATCAAGCCGGCCCGCCAGATCCAGCTCGAAGAAATCCTCCCGCGTGTAACCAAAAACGCCCTCGAAGCGAAAGAGCGCACGATTCAGGACCGCTGGCTCGAAAAGCTCCACGTCAACGCCAGGATCGAGCTCGACAACACAGCCATCAAAAGATTCGTCGCCGACAACGAGTTCGACCCCAACGCCGCCCCCCCGCAGCACAAACTGAACTGACAGTGGAGCGATGGTGTCCTCGCCGGCTGGCTCGGCGGCGTCTCGCCGTCGAGACGGGGTGTGCCGTCCAACGGCCAAACGCCTCACTGTAGAATCCCGGCTGTGAAGACGCACGACGACGACCGCCGCAGTCTGACCATGGCTCGCCGCATCGCCGCGAAGATCGATAGCGACCCTGCGCGCGAAGGGCTCGAGCATGCGCGAGAGGTTTGTGCGCGATGGGTCGAACGGGGGAATGTGCCAGCCATGGAATGGATGACGATTCTGCAGCGCTCATGGCCGGAGATCCGGAGCGTCCTTCTAGATGATTCCGAAGAGGGTAGACGCCTGCGGCAGAACGACCCGTTTTGCGGAATCCTGACTCCCGCCGAGCGCTGGGAGATTTACCGCGAGGCTGCCCGAGATGAAGCGCGATGAGCTCGGCCCGTCATTCCCTTGCGTCACAAGGAGTAAGGGATGCTGGGCGTCGATTCCGTCGACGAATGAATCCGTCAGCAGGATCATTCGCAGGCAAGACGCCGGAGGCGTCACGGAGGGTAGCCGGTGGTGCGAGCGATAGCGAGCGACCACCGGTATCCGTTCCGATCCACCAAACCGACCCCGGATGGGGTCGCGGAGCGATACGCAATGGGGTTATCACCGGGCGGTCTGTACGAGGGAGCCGGTGGTGACGAAAACGCGAGCCCCCAAGGCGGCAGAGGTCAAAAACCTCTTTGCAGACCTCGTGTTCAACCGAGCGCTAAGGACCGAAATCGTCGGAACTCTCCGCGACCCCATCCGGGGTCGAAATCCTGGCTGGCAACGGATACCGGTGGTCGCTCGCTGACGCTCGCACCACCGGCTACCATCCGTGACGCCTCCGGCGTCCCCATCTCGGATCCGACCGCGGCGGTTACATCTTCAGACGGAGAACCGAACTTCGCGCCGCTGTTTTTGTCTCATCAGGGTCACCTCACCCCATCTCCCCGAACCTGCCGCTCTGGTAATCGATCATGGCCTGCCGGAGCTCGCCGGGGGTGTTCATCACGAACGGGCCGTAGCGCGCCACCGGCTCGTTGAGCGGGACGCCGCCGATGAGCAGGAGCTCGGCTCCGCTGTTGGTCGTGATCGTCACCGCATCGCCGTCGGTGGCGAAGAGAACCATGTCATTCTCGCGCACCTGGTCGATGCCGAAGGCCGCCTCGCCGCTGACGAGGAAGGCGAAGGCGTTGTACGTCTCGGGGATGGCCTGCGTGAACGTGGCACCTGGGGAAAGGCGCACGTGGAGATACATGATGGGCGTGCGCGTGTCGATCGTTGCGTGCGTGCCGAGGGATTCGCCGGCGATCACGGTCACCGTGGCTTTGCCGTCCGCGATCGTCGCGGTCGGAATCTCCGCCGCGCGCAATTCCTGATAGCGCGGCTTCATCATCTTGTCGCCGCGCGGAAGATTGACCCAGAGCTGAAATCCATGCAGCCGTCCGCCCTTGCGGCGGATCTCCTCCGACGGCATCTCGGAGTGGATCACGCCCGCGCCGGCCGTCATCCACTGCACGTCGCCGGGGCCGATGCGGCCGCGGTTGCCCTGCGAGTCCTCGTGCTCGATCGCTCCCTCCAGAATGTAGGTCACCGTCTCGAACCCTCGATGCGGATGATCGGGCGCCCCCTTCGCTTCTCCCGGGCCGTGCGTCACCGGTCCCATCCGGTCGAGGAGCAGGAACGGATCGACATGGTCGAGACGCGGCGTGGGAAAGGGGCGCGTGACGATCATCCCCTCTCCTTCCAGCTGCGGTCTGGCCTGGATGATCTGAGCAACAGAGCGTGTGGTTATCATGCACCCTCGATAACAAACGTACATTCCCGAACGACGCGTGTCGAGATGCCCGGGACTTACTGCATGAGAACGATCGTAACGGCAGCGGCGGCCTTTCTGCTGACCGCCTCCACCCTGGCCGCCGGCGGCGATTCTCCCATCAAGGCCGCGCTGGTCTACGACGGCGCGGCCTTCGACGACCTCGGGGGCGGACTTCGCCGCGGCAGCACGTACCTCGGCACTCTGCGCCTTCAGCTCACGTTCGCACGCCGTGGATTGACCGTCTTCGCCGAGGGCTTGAACATCCACGGCGGCCAACCAGACGACTTTGCCGGGGATGCGCAGGGCGTGAGCAACCTCGCTGCTCCCCACGGGTCGCGGATCGAAGAGGCCTGGATTCAGCAAGCGCTGTTCGATGACCAGGTTTCGCTACTTTTTGGCCGCTACGATCTCAGCACCGAGTTCTATCGGTCGCAGTCGGGCGGTCTCTTTCTCAACAGCTCCCTTGGAACCGGACCGGAGCTCTCGCAGAACGCCCCATCGATTTATCCGGATACAAAAGAGGGAGCGCGGGTCGAATACCGCCCCGTGCGGAGCGTGCTGCTGCGCGCAGCCAGGTTCCATGATCTGTCCATCGGGGAGGCCGCCTACCTCTATCGGCCGGCGGCGGGGAACGAGCCTCGCAATCCTCATCTCCGCCTGGGCCGCCTCGCTGGTCTTGCGCCCTACCAATCAAAGGTCGCCGTCGGTGCCTGGCGCTTCACGAATGAGGGCAGCGATGGCGCGTACGTCGTCGCCGACCAGACGATCGCCGCCGATCCGGGGCAGGGAGCGCGGCGCCTGGCCGCGTTCGGACAGCTCGGCTTCGACCGTGCCCGCGGTGACCGTTTCGCGCGCTACACCGGCATCGGTCTGGCCCTGTCGGCGCCCTTCCGCGGGCGCGACAACGACGAGGTCGGGCTGGCATTGGCGTCCGGATACGACCACGCTCGGTACACGGCGCAGGCCGGTCCTCCCGCCGCAAAAGGGGAGACGACCATCGAGTGTACCTATCTCGCTCCGGTCACCTCGCGCGTGGCCATCCAACCCGATCTCCAGTATGTGATCCATCCCGACAGCCGCCGGACGACAAAGAACGCGCTCGTCGCCCTGCTGCAATTCGAGATCTCGTTCTGAGTCTCCTCTACGGCTGCTCGAAGTTCGCGCCTGACTACGGGAATTTCATTTCCGCAAGGCAGACGATACGTTTTCTCATAGCCATATCGTCGATCTGTGCCTCGGACGGCGCCTGTTGGGACCAGGGGACGACCGAAACGGAATAGCTTCTCCATATCCGATGCCGCGCCCGAAAATAAACGACCACATTCTCCACATTCTCGAGAAGCTCGCCTTCCAGCCGGACAAAGGCTGCGTTCCGTCCGCCTCCGGCAACCAGGTTCGAACTGTATGTTCGTTCGAGAACGCCAGCGGCCTTCCGGCCAAAGCTGTTCCGGTCGGGGGTATCGGCCACCTCGAGAAGAACCCGCTTTCCCTCCTGCCATGAGTGTGGCATCTTGCGAATGTAGCAGCGTTTATGACAATGCCGACTCTACGGCGGACACGATGATCGGTCCCGTGATCTGCAGGTTTAGATCAGAAGAGGAAGCAAGCATGCGGTTGGAAACGGTCTTGTGGATCAGCTCTCCATAGTCATACATCCAAAGATCCACGATGTCCCACGTAACGAGGCCCGAGCGTACGTAGCCAGGGTCGAGGCTGACCTGCAGAATGTAAGTCTTGAGAAGGCGGCGCTTTCTAAGAGCCCGGCCCGGCCATCCTTTCGATGCGTGCGCCTGCCAACGCATCCCATAATCCGAGGCAAGCCCCCTCAGAACGTTGTCGATCGGCGCGAGGGCTTGCTCAAAGGATCGCCATTCGTCCTCTTCGAAGGCAAAGGCGCTTTTGCGCGATCCATGGGTCTCAGCTAGTTCGGCCAATTCCAACCTCGTGCATACTCCGTCCCGCCGCCGGTACCCCATTGTTCATTACCACCGACCGTCCGAGGTCCGCGCACCGGCTCCCACCATTTTACGTCGACGGGTTTGACGGCGTCCGGCGTATTCGGAAGTTGAAGTGCGTCTTTCGCCGCTTCAAAGTCATTGCCGTACGGCGGAGAAGATCCCCGTGTCATCCAGGGGCTTTCCGGGTTTGATTCTGGCCCCGTGTACCTCCAGAATGGATTCTCCGCGGATCCGATTTCTGTGGCTGCGCCATATTCAGTCACGAACCCACTGGCGGTGGAGGCGCCTACCAGAGTCGTGAACGTCGCGTCGCTCGTACATGGGGTCCACATCGCGGCGAAGAAGCCGCCCACCCCGGCGAGAGCCCTCAGGCCGATGTTTGCATTCGGGTCGGTGATGATGTCGGCGTAGGTGTCCATCGCCTCCTGCCCCTGTGCCTCGCCGGCGTTTACGGCGCCGTGGAAAAGGAGGCCGGTCGGATCGACGAAGTTGATCGGGTCGGTGGCCGTGTAGTCGTACAGGTTTGTGGTCCCGCCGCCGAAGCCGATCGGATCCTTGGAGAGCCATCGGCCGAGCGTCGGGTCGTAATCGCGGGCGCCGAAGTGCACCAAATGCGTATCGCGGTCGTACAACCCTCCGCCGAAGCCGAACGGCTGAAAGCCGGGATTCGTGTCCATGACGACGTTCCCGAACTCGTCGTATTCGAGGTACTGCTTGATCTCGCCGGTCGAGGCGTTCACGACGACGCGCGGGCTGCCGCGATGATCACAGATGATGCGATAGGTGGTCCCGCCGCTGATCATCAGCGATGGCGTGTGCGGCTGCTCGGCGTAGACGAACTGCGCGACGACCGAGTCGTCGGCAGCGAGGATCGCTACAGGCCGCAGGCCGTCCGCGTAGACATACTTCTCGGTCACCGCGCCGTTGAAATGGCGGGCGATGCGCCGGCTGCGCGCATCGAGCACGTAGTCGACGAC
>DATLWH010000268.1:0-2278 GCA_035576505.1 Thermoanaerobaculia bacterium
ACAGTCGTTCCTCAAGCTGGTCAACGAGGTCGACGGGGACGAGAAGATCAATCACGCCGAAGCCGACAAGCTGATCACCGCGCTGCGGGATGTGAATCGAAGCGGGAAATGAACTTCCAACTCATCTCCTCATTCTCTCCGCAGGGCGATCAACCGGAGGCCATCCGGCAGCTCACCGAGAGCGTCCGGGCCGGAACCCGCGATCAGGTTCTCCTCGGCGTGACCGGGTCGGGCAAGACTTTCTCCATCGCAAAGGTGATCGAGGCGGTCAACCGGCCCACGCTGGTGCTGAGCCACAACAAGACTCTGGCGGCCCAGTTGTATCAGGAGTTCAAGAACTTCTTCCCGGAGAACAAGGTCGAGTACTTCGTCTCGTACTACGACTACTACCAGCCCGAGGCCTACATCCCGCAGAACGATCTCTACATCGAGAAGGAGATGACGAAGAACGACGAGATCGACAAGCTGCGCCTGGCGGCCACCAAGGCTCTCTTCGAGCGCCGCGACGTCATCATCGTCTCGTCCGTGTCGTGTATCTACGGCATCGGCGACCCCGATCTCTATCACTCCATGCTCGTCTTCTTCGAGCGCGGCATCGACAAGCCGATGACGGATTACCTGCGCCGGCTGACGGAGATGCAGTACGAGCGAACGCCGTATGACCTTGCCCGCGGCACGTTTCGCGTGCGCGGCGACGTGCTCGAGCTCTGGCCGGCGTACGAGGACGATGCCGTGCGCATCGAGTTCTTCGGCGACGAGATCGACAAGATGACGCGTATCGACCCCATCACGGGGCGCACCTCGGGACGCGAATATGACCGCCTGGCGGTCTACCCGCGCACCCACTACGTCACGCCGCGCGAACGCCTGCTGCACGCCATGGAGAACATTCGCGTCGAGCTCGACGAACGTGTGGCGGAGCTGCGTGCCAATGACCGCCTGCTCGAAGCGCAGCGCCTCTCGCAGCGGACGATGTTCGATCTGGAGATGATCGCAGAGCTCGGCTACTGCAACGGCATCGAGAACTACTCGCGGCACCTCTCCGGACGCTCGAAGGGGGAGCCGCCGCCGACGCTGATCGACTACTTCCCGAAGGACTTCCTCCTCGTGGTCGACGAGTCGCACCAGACCATCCCGCAGGTCCGGGCGATGTGGGGCGGCGACCGGGCGAGGAAGGAGACGCTGGTCGAGTACGGGTTCCGCCTTCCCAGCGCGATCGACAACCGGCCGCTGTCGTTTGAGGAGTTCGAAGGGAAGCTGACGCAGATCGTCTACGTCTCGGCGACTCCGGGGCCGTTCGAGATGGAGAAGACCGGCGGCCTCTTCGCCGAACAGGTCATCCGTCCCACCGGACTTCTCGATCCGCAGATCATCATCAGGCCCGTCAAGGGGCAGGTCGACGATCTGATCGGTGTCATCAAGGAGCGGATCGGCAAGGGCGAACGGGTCATGGTGACGACGCTGACCAAGCGGATGTCCGAGGACCTGACGCGTTACCTGCTGGAACTGGGGATCAAGGTCAACTACCTCCATTCCGATGTGGAGACGCTGGAGCGCATCGCCATCATCCGCGACTTCCGCATCGGTACGTACGACGTGCTCGTCGGCATCAACCTGTTGCGCGAGGGTCTGGACATCCCGGAGTGCTCGTGCGTGGCCATCCTCGACGCCGATAAGGAAGGCTTTCTCCGTTCCCAGACGTCGCTCATCCAGACCATCGGCCGCTGCGCCCGCAATCTGAGCGGAGTGGCCATCTTGTACGCCGACAAGATGACCGACTCGATCAAGTTCGCTGTCGCCGAGACCAACCGCCGCCGCTCCATCCAGCAGAAGTACAACGAGGACCACGGCATCGAGCCGGCATCGATCATCAAGGCCATCGACAGCGATCTGGTGAAGATGGCCAACCTCGACTACTTCGAAGTCCCCGGCGGCCCCTCGTCAAAAGCGCGTCTCGACCTGACGGAAGGGGAGGATCTCGACAAAGCCATCGCCCGCCTGACGAAGGAGATGAAGGAAGCGGCGAAGAACCTCGATTTCGAGAAGGCGACGGAGATCAGGGACAAGCTGCGGGAGTTGAAGGAGATCCGGATCTTCGTGTAGCCGCGCAAAACGCGCTGGGCTCGTCGTCGCTAACAGGTGACCGACGGGGAATGCGAACCTAATCCTTGTCATCCACCTTGTCATCCTGAGACGAGATGGTGCCGCGCCGCGTCACCACGGATTAAAACGGGTGAGGGCTTCGGCGCGGGCCGGGCGGGCGATACGCTATCCCCCG
>DATLWH010000269.1:0-3620 GCA_035576505.1 Thermoanaerobaculia bacterium
CTGTACGTGAAGCTCGACGGCGAACGCATCCGGTTCGACAGCGGTATCCCGAACCAGGCCGCGAGGCTCGTGCATCTCCAGCTTCCATCACTCAAGGCGCTGTGTCCTACGATGACCTCTCTCAACTCGAATTTCGAGCCACCATACTCCGGCGCCGCCGCGGTTTTCGATCTTCCCCAAGGCAACGTGAGTGCGTGCATGGTCGCCAGGCGGCGAATCGACACCGAAATCGGTCTCGAAAGCAGCGGCTTTCTCACGATCTCGGCGAGCACGATGAGAGTGCGGAAGGAGATCAAACTCAAGCCTGACTCAACGTCGGGCCGCATTACTCTCATCGTGGCGAATGTGCCGGCGACCTGTCTGACGGGCACTTGTTCGACGCCGAGCCCGAAAGCCCTCGACGGCGTTACCCACGTGCACGCCTACTATGCGATGGGCAACTGCCAGGGAACAACCAAGAGCATCACCACGTGGGCTGGAGGCGCGAATAGTCCGCAAAGACCGAGAAACCAGTGCACTGTGAGCGTCCCCGACGCAGCCGGCGGTTTTGGTATGAGCGAAAACGGTCACAATCACGGCGCCGACTTCGAGTGCTCAAACTCATCGTGGCCCTGATTGACGCCTGATGCGACACTTGCGCCGATGCGCTCCCTCCTTCGCCGTCTCTGGCACCTCGAAGGCACCGTCCGCCGTTCGACGTACGCGCTGGCGGGCATACTCTCGTGCGCGTTGAAGTACGCGATCGATTGGTCGATCGCGGGAATGATCTTTCATCATGTCTGGACGCCGCTCAGCTACTGGCGCGTGATCGGATTTCCGGACCAGAGCCAGGTGACGCCGTGGATGTTCTTCACGCTCCTCGTCGTGTCGCTCCCCTTCCTCTGGTTCGGGATGGCTATGACCCTTCTCCGGCTTCGCGATGCCGGGTCTAGCGCGGGATGGGCGGCGCTCTTTTTCGTCCCCGTCCTCAACGTTCTGTTGTTCATCGCCCTCACAATCGTCCCTCGGGATGAGGCGCCGCGTCCGCGCGATCTGAGCGGCGTCATGGAGAGCGCCCTCTTCGCCGTCGTGGCCACCGCGGCGCTGGCGACGGCGGCGATCGGGCTGGCCACGAAGGGGCTCCAGACCTACGGCATCGGCCTGTTCGTGGCAGTGCCGTTCTGCGTCGGCTACCTCAGCGCATTCCTGCATCGGCGCCGGCATCCCGATGCGCCGGCACAGGCCTATGTCGTGGCCTTGCTCTCCACGCTGTTGCTGGGCGGCTTTCTCATTGCGCTGGCGTGGGAGGGGATGGTCTGTCTGGCCATGGCCACTCCACTGGGAATCGTCGTGGCGATGATCGGTGCCTATTGCGGAACCGTCTCGGCGCGCCGGAATCCATCGCCGAAGTCCGGCGCTCCCGCCTACATGACGGTGGCGGTCCTTCCGCTCATTCTGTTCGCCGAGGCCGCGGCCCACCGGAGCGCGCCGCTGTACCGCGTCGACAGCGAGATCATCATCGACGCGCCGGCGGAGACGGTCTGGAAGAACGTCGTCACGTTCTCCGACATCACCGGCGATCCGGAGTGGTACTTCCGTGCCGGCATCGCCTATCCGCTTCGCGCGCGCATCGCGGGGCGCGGAGTTGGGGCGACGCGCACCTGCGAGTTCACGACGGGCAGCTTCATCGAGCCGATCGAGGTGTGGGACGAGCCGCGGCTGCTTCGCTTTCGCGTGACCGCCAATCCTCCGCCGATGCGCGAGCTGTCACCGTATGGCACCATCGAGGCGCCGCATCTGCACGGCTTCCTCGTCTCCGAGCATGGCCAGTTCGCGCTGGAGCCACTGCCCGGCGGCCGAACGCGCCTTGTGGGAACGACGTGGTACCAGCACCATCTCTGGCCGGCGGAGTACTGGCGGCTGTGGTCGGATGCGATCATTCATCGGATCCATATGCGGGTGCTCCGGCACATCAAGGGGCTCAGTGAAGGAGGCGCAGCCGGAGCGCTGCCGTCCCGGCGGCTGGCCAGGCGGCGTCTCGCCGCCGAGGCGCTGTCGAAGGCGCTGTCGCGGCGCCGAGACGGCGCCTGGCCAGCCGGCGAGGACGCCAGCGCTCCTCTAGTGCAGCAACTCCAGCACCGCGAGCGTCATCGCTTTGATTCCTCCGCGCAGGGTTGGATCGGGGAGCGGGGCCCAGCCGGATGAGTGCAGCGATGGCAGGCGCGCGCCGCTGGCGATCTTTTCGGGATCGACGCCGCCGACGTTGATCATGCAGATGGGGATCTTGTGATCGAGGCCGAAGCGGCCGAAGTCTTCGCTCACCATCAGCGGATCGATGCGGATGACGTTGGCTTCTCCCATGCCTTTCGTCATCGCGGCCGCCAGGCGCTCGGTGAGCACCGGATCGTTGTAGGTCGAGGCCACCGATTCGCCGGCGAGCAGCTCGAAGACGGGAGCGCGCTCTTCCGGCACGCCAGCCGTCAAGGCGATGCCGCGCGCGATCCGCTCGATTGACGCCAGCACACGCTTGCGCACCTCGGGCTTGTACGTGCGCACGGTCATCTGGAGCTGCACCTCATCGGGGATGATGTTTCGCTTCGTGCCGCCGTGGATCGAGCCGACGGTGACGACGACCGGATCGAGCGGCGAATCTTCGCGGCTGACGATCGTCTGCAGCGCGGTGATGAACTGCGCCGCCATCACCACCGGATCCTTCGTCGCCTGCGGCGCCGCGCCGTGGCCGCCCATGCCGCGGATGGTCACGTTGATCGAGTCGGCTCCGGCCATGAAGTAGCCGGGCGTGTATCCGATCTGGCCCGCCGGCAGGTTGGAGTTGTCGTGAAGGGCGATGATGAAGTCGGGCCGGGGGAAGCGCTCGTACAGCCGGTCGCGCAGCATCCCGTCGGCACCTTTGACGACTTCCTCGGCCGGCTGGCCGATGAGCATCACCGTCCCGTGCCACTGCGACTTGAGCTCGGTGAGCATCTTCGCCGTGCCCAGCAGCGTGGTCATGTGGATGTCGTGTCCGCAGGCGTGCATCACCGGCACGTCGTCGCCGGCCATGCTCTTCGTACGCACGCTGCTGGCGTAGGGCAGACCGGTCTGCTCCTGCACCGGGAGCGCGTCCATGTCGCTGCGCACCAGCACTGTCGGTCCGCTGCCATTCTTCATGATGGCGACGACGCCATAGCACGTCGTGCCCGGCTCGGTGTACTGGCCGACCGGATACGTCACCTCGTAGCCGAGCTCGCGCAGACGCGAGGCCACGAGCGCGGAGCTGTTCTTCTCCTGCATCGACAGCTCGGGAGCGGCATGGAGCTGCTTGTAAGTCGTCAACAGCGAAGGGATCCCGCGGTCGATCATCTGGTCGAGAGACTGCGCGGCAGCGGCGGATGCGATGAACAGAGTGAGGAAGGCGATTCGCTTCATGGCGTGATTATGGGGCAGGCGCGGTCGACGTAGGTCGGACTCTTCAGTCCGTATTTCTCACAGTGGATTCGCCGACACTGTTTAACGTCGAGAGCCTTCTCCCCCGCGCTTTTCAGCGGGGGAGAAGGTGCCGACAGGCGGATGAGGGGGTCGTACTCGCGCTGAAGTTGAGTGTTCTCAAGAGTTTCCAGGGCTCCGTTCATGAAAACAGT
>DATLWH010000270.1:0-4312 GCA_035576505.1 Thermoanaerobaculia bacterium
CGGCTCCGTGATGCAGCCGGGTCTCGGCTTCCCTGATGCCAAGGCAACCCACATTTACGGCCTTTACACGATGGCGGTTTACCTGATGGGAGTTCCGGGCGGCTGGATCGCCGATCGTTTTCTCGGCCACTACCGTGCAGTCCTCGTCGGCGGAATCATCATCGCCTGCGGGCATTTCTCGATGGCCATTTCAGGAATTCCATTCTTCTACGCCGGCCTCGGCTTGATCGTTATTGGTACGGGCCTGCTGAAGCCGAATGTCAGCACGATCGTCGGCACGCTCTACACACGCGACGATCCGCGCCGCGACGCCGGGTTCTCGCTGTTCTACATGGGAATCAATCTCGGTGCTTTCATCGCCCCGATCATCACCGGCTGGCTTGGCCAGAAAATCAACTGGCACATCGGCTTCGCCGCGGCCGGAGTCGGGATGGTGTTGGGATTGGTTCAGTACGTCTACGGCCGCAAGTACCTCATCGCCGTTTCGGGGACGGAAAAGCAGATGGCCGGTACGGCCACGCCGGCCGCGGCGCTGCCGGAAAAGGCATTCACAAGCCAGGAATGGGGGCGTATCACCGCGGCATTGATCCTGACGCTCTTTGCGCTGATCTTCTGGGCCGGCTTCGAACAGGCTGGTTCCAGTCTCACGCTCTTCGCTGATCGGGCAACCCGCCTCACTATCCTTGGCTTTACCTATCCGTCGAGCTGGTTCCAGTCCGTTGAGCCGCTGTTCGTCATCATCTTTTCGGCGATCTTCGCCTGGCTGTGGCTGTCGTTGTCGCGGCGCGGCAAGGAACCTTCGAGTCCCACCAAGTTTGCGCTAGGTCTCTTCTTTCTCAGCCTTTCGTTTCTGTTGATGGTTCCCGCGGCGCGATATTTCCAATCGCACGGCGCGCGCGTCAGTCCGATGTGGCTCATAGGGCTGTACTTCCTTCAGATGCTGGGCGAGCTCTGTCTAAGCCCGGTTGGGCTCAGCATGGTCACCAAGCTTTCTCCACCGCGGATCGTCGGACTGATGATGGGAATCTGGTTCTTCGCCACGGCCATGGGCAACTACGTGGCTGGTTGGGTGGCGGGTCTAGTCGGGCAGCGTAGCTACTCCGAGGTCTTCATGATCGCGTTCGTAACCGCCGCCGTCGTGACGCTGATCCTGGCCATCATGATTCCGATCCTCAAGCGTTGGATGGCGGGCGTGAACTGATCAGCGCCCGCTCCAGACCGGTTTCCGCTTCTCGATGAAGGCGTTCAGCCCTTCGTTGGCGTCGCTCGTCTGCATCAGCTCGTCGAGATAGAGGTGCTCGACGGCGGCAAGCCGTTCGTGAAAGTCCGAGCCTTGAGCCAGGCGAAAGGCGCGCCTGGCAAAGCGCAGCGACGACGCACTCTGTCTGTACAACCGCTGCAGCCACTCTCCGGCGCGGGCATCGAACTCGGCGAACGGGAAGACGACGTTGGCGAGGCCGAGGCGCTCGGCGGCCGCGGCATCGATGGCGTCGCCGGTCAGAAGGAGCTCGAGGCCTTTGCGCGGAGCGATCTGCCGCGAGAGCTGGTAGGCCGCGACCGGCGGAAAGACGCCGAGGTTGATCTCCGGCTGGCTGAATTTGGCGCGGTCCGAGGCCAGGACGAAGTCGCAGCCGAGCGCCAGCTCGCATCCGCCGCCGAGTGCCGCACCGCGGACGAGAGCGACGGTGACGATGTCGAGCTTCGCCAGCATCCTGAAACAGTCGTGGAAGTGGCCCAGCATCGTGGCCACCCGGTCGCCGAGGTGATCCTGCACGCTCGCGCCCGCGGAGAATGCTTTCTCGCCCTGCGCCTCGATGATCAGCACATGCCGGTCAGAAGCGACGCGGGCGATGGCGTCGCGCAGCTCATCGAGCATGGTGATGTCGAGAATGTTCAGCGGCGGGTCGGAGAGGGTGATGCGATATGCGTTCGCGTCGGAAGAGAAGGTGATCTTAGGCATGAACGCGAATGCTATCGCGCCGCGCGTTTTCGCGCCGGAGCCGGCAGCGGCTTCGTCGACCAGACTTCGAGCGAATCGTCGGTCAGGAAATAGAACGTTCCCGGCTGCGTGGCGACAAAGCGCCCAGCCGCCGGCGAGCCCACTGATGGTGTTCCGGTCAGAAACTGCGGCGAGAACGCGCGGCCCGTGAAGGCCACGCAAGCCCCATCGGCGCGGAGATGCTGATCGACGTAGGTGACCCCGCTCGTGGGATCGGTGACGTAGGAGGCAAGCTGCTCGCCGGTCTTGGAGAGATCGGTCGATGAATAGCTGTAGAGCTTCTCGCCGAGGACGTCGACCGCACCATTCGAGAACGCGATCGCTCGCGGCGCTTGAGACGTTCCCTCGCTGGCGCGGCTGACGAGAACGGACGGATGGGCGGGATCGCTGATGTCGACCACCCGCACCTCGTTGGGCAGCTCCGTGAGGACATAGGCGCGCGTACCGCTGGCTACGACATCGCGCACGGCGCCGGTCATCGTCGATGTCTGCGCGAAGGCACTCTTCGGATCGAAGACGATCGTCTTTCCCTCACAACCGGTGCTCTGGCAATTGACGATGACCGAGGCCCAGGCCGCACCGCCGGCGGAAGCGATCGATTGGGCCTGTGCATCAGGGCTTTCGTTGATCGTCGACGTGGCCAGCGTGTTTCCCTCGCGTCCGTAGGACATCACGGTCAGGTTGTTGTGAATGGTGAAGGCCTCGCTGTCGCTGGCGGCGACGTCGATGACGAGCGGCGTTCGGATTGCGCCTGTGGACTGCATCGTGTTCGTGAAGATGTCGACGTTGCGGCCGTCGAAGAAATAGAGCCGTTGACTGCTGGCCACCAGCTTCTTGTAGTAGGCGTTGCCGTTCGCGGTGTAGAGCAATGACGGAGTGCGTGTCGCGGCGCCGAGCTGCGCGCTCGTGACACCGTCTGCCGTAGCCAGATCGGCCACCGCGTTGTCCGGACCGATGCGCACGGCGACCGGTGCGGCTGGCAGGATGAACTTGTTCGCCAACGTTCGTGTCTGCGTGTTCCAGACCAGAAGGGATGTGTCGGTCGCCTCGACGAGCGTCGTCCCGCCGAAAGCGAGGCTGCGCGCGATGGCGCCGCCCGACTGCGGCAGCAGAGTGACGGTACCGCTGGCGAAATCGACGATGCTTACGCCGGTGAACGTCGATGTCGCGGCAAGGGTGCCGGATAAGGCGACGCCGCCCGTGGAGAGCCCGTTTACGCTTGCCGTCGCCGGCGTTTTCGTGAAGTCGGCCGACGCATAGTACGAAAGGGCGGTCGTACCGTCTCCGCGCAGCTCCGCCAGGGCGAGCGACGAACCGGAGCGGGCGACGAAGGACGGCTTCGCTGCTGTCAGCGCGATCTGCTGCGCGACCGGTGTGACCGGCGCGAGATCAGCCGACCATAGCGTGTTGCCGGTGCTCTCGGCCAGAGCGAAGTAGCCGGTGGTCCCGATGAGTGCGGCCGAGGCGATCGGTGCGCGCAGCGTGACCGAAGAGACGAGCGCCGGCGTTGTTGAGTTGAGCACCCACAGCGATGCGACCGCCCCGGATGATGTGAGCAGGAAACCGTTGCCGCCATCCCAGACGATATCGTTGCTGCTGTCCCACGAACGGCGCTGCGTGAGAGTGCCGTCCGACGACTGGCTGAACTCGGTGATGCCGCTGGAGGCGCGGGAAACATAGACGGCGGTGCCGAGTGAGACGACGGACGTCGTGGCACCCGTGGCGTAGCTGCGCACGGGGAAGGGCGCCGTGAACGACGTCGTGTCGTAGGTCAGGAGGCCGAGGTCACCGCCGGCGACGTAAAGCCGGTTCGGCGCCGAAGCGAGGCGTCCGATGCGGTTGACGTTGCCGCCGCTCGGCTGAAGCTGAACGCGGGAGAGTTCGATGGGGGCCGCGGCCGCAGCGAGGTCGAAAGCGCGCACCTGTCTGTCTGCACCAGCCGCGAAGATCGCCGTCGAGGTCACGGGTACGAGAGCCAGGGCGCCGAAGGAATCGGTAGCGGCTTTCACCGCCGTGCCACCGCCCCCGTCGATATTCGTGAAGACATCGGTCTGCTGTCCGTCGGAAACATAAAGCCGCCCGGAAGCGGCATTCACGGCGATCGCACCGGGCAGCGAGCCGATCGTACCGACGCCGTTCGGGATCGAAGGGATGCTGATGTTGAACGCCTCGACCGTTGCGTCGCCGTCCGCCGCGAAGAGCGTGGAGTTGCTCAGCGCGAGAGAGCGGACATTGGCGTTGCTGGTCACGAGCGCAGCCGGAGTCTTCGACGGATTCGTCGGATCGAGCAGGTCCCACTGCGTGAGTCCATTC
>DATLWH010000271.1:0-5402 GCA_035576505.1 Thermoanaerobaculia bacterium
CTGCCGAACGTTCGGCCGGCGGTCACCCAATAGATCACCGCGGCCACCACCCAACAAGCGACCGTCACCACTGCATCGAAAACGAGGAGGGTGCCCATCGTCTCGCCAAGCCATGCCTCGCCCCGCCGGACGGTGGCGCGGTGGATGGCCACCTGACCAAGACTGAGCGCCCCAAAGGTGGCGAACAGTAAGCCCCACGCCGTCGAAGCGGCCATCGTTCCCTGTCCGGCCGGACCGAGCCACCGCGCCACGACCATGACCATCGCCGCGCTGACGACGAGCGAATAAATACGCGCCGCGCTGACCGAGGCGACACTCTTCCAGATCTCCTGTGCGGGAGAACGGACTTCTTCGATGATTACGGCCGGTTCGAGCGTGACGGTCATGGCTGTGCCGTGGCGGCCACCTCGAGAAACTCCGGATAATCGCGCAGGTAATCGCTTTCGTCATAACCGGCGGAGGCGGCGATGAGACAGACCGAGTTGGTAGAGAAGCTCTTCAATTGACGCCAGATGAGAGGCGCAATGTAAAGACCGTAGTAAGAGCGGTTGAGAACCACCGTCCGCCGTGAAACGCCGTCGTCCAGCTCCACTTCAAAACTGCCTGAGAGGGCGATGACAAATTCCTCGAGGTTGCGGTACGCATGACTGCCCCGCACCTCCCCCCCTGGGACGTCGTAAATCCAGTACGCACGCCGCATTCGAAACGGAATGTGACGCCCCCCCTCGATGAAGGTCAGGCTGCCGCGCGGATCAGGAAAGCGCGGAAGCTCGATCAGGCGGCAGCGGTCCAGGCGGCTGCTCACATCAGCCTCACATTCGCGTAGATCTCACAGCCCATGTCGGGCAGGTATCTGGTCATACGGTCCAATCCATGGATGACGGCGGGGCTGAATGCTCCCGACTGCATCAGCGTGTCCATCTGCGCATGGGTAAAGGGTTTGATGAAGTAGGTGGCCGAATCGAGAATCCGGAATCCGCAGCCGCGCAACATTGCCGCCAGCGAATCGCTGTCGAAGCGCGTATGCCGCTGAAAGCGGCGTTCGGTCTCCGACTCCTCGAACAGATCGTCGATGACGCCCATCTCCAGCGCAAGCAAGCGATGGAACGAGCGAACGTTCGGGACGTTGATGTGCACCGTCGTTCCCGCGTCACAGAGAGAACGGATGGCAGCCAGCAGCGCGGTAGGGTCGCTCACTTCGTGCAGGAGGCTGCTGGCGACGACAAAATCGAAGCGCCGGCCGGCGAGCGAAGCGGCGGCGGTTTCGAAAAACGATTCGATCACCGTGACATCGCGCTCCCCGGCAATCCGACGAGCGTTGCCCACGAATTCCGGCGACGGCTCGACGATGGTGAACGCCGCATCGTCGACGAACTGGAAGAGCGGTTCGAGCCCGCATCCAATTTCGAGAATGGAACCGTGCGGATAACGCCCAAGCGACTCGATGACGTACTTCCGCCGCACGCGCACGAGCGTCGTCTCGAACGATGCGTCGGCGTATTGCACGAGGTACTTCTGCGAGTAGTCCCGAATGTCGATCATGCGCGAACGTTGCGGAAGCAATCGGGGCTCACGGCCTCGAGGTCGAGCTCGTAGTGGTCGTGGATGACGGTGCGTGCGCCGAAGCCCTCCTTGAAATCGGATAGGCCTGTATTGAGGAATGTGCCGTTGCGCTCGGTCGATGTACCGAAATCGAAATAACGGGAAACGGCGGAAAACCTGCCGATCAGATCATCGAAGATGAGGTCGAGTGCGCCCTGTTCGCGCCCCTCATCCGATGAGCCGATGTACTGCGCGTGACAAACAAAGTCACTCACGTAGGTCAGCACACCGGCGCGCATTTCATCGCCCTCACAGGCAGAGAAGAGGCGGATCCGATCCGGAAATCGCGACTTGAGAAGGGCCATCTCCCCGACCGTGTGAACCGGTTGGACGCCGTGACGCGAGGAGAGATTCGCGGCCAGGATCGCCCAGAAGGCGTCGAAGTCTTCTGTCTCGCGGATCGCCAGCCCTGCCTTCTCCGCTTTGCGCACACTGCGTTGCCGGCGCTCCTGCCGACCGGCCGAGGCGCGGTAATCAATGACGGCGAGGTGATCGCGCCGGACGACACGCGCGCCCGCACGAAAGAGAGCGTACTGGTCTTCCTCAGCCGGCAGGCGATGATAGATGTGTGGGATGGATTTGTAGACGAGCGTCCGAAAACCACTCGTTCGAATCGCGTGGGCCGCGTCACGGAAGAGATCAAGCATCAGCGACGCGGTCATGTGATCGTCGACGATGAAACCGCCATAGGTGAGGCCGCCGTGCGAGACCAGACGGTCGTCCAGGGCATGGGCCGGAAGAAGGGCCAGCAGCTTTCCGCCGTCATCGGACACGAGAAGCGAATGGTCAATGAAACGATCGGCGTGATAGTCCATGTAGTTGCGGTCGAAGAGAAACGTGCCGTTGCGCGAGGAACGGGCGAAGGCGTTCCATCGGTCGCGGTCGCGGGCGGTGTAGCGTTCGATGTGCAAGGTGGCGGTCAGCCGGCGTCCTTGATGCCGAAACGGCGGTACGTCGAGATGGCGTGCGGCTTGGTGGCCTCGGTCGCGAACAGCGATCCCGACGGCGCGTCCTTCAGGACCACGGCGCCGGCGCCGACGATGGTGTCGCGGCCGACGGTCACGTTGTCGGCGAACGTCTCGTTCACCCCGACGAACGAGTAGTCGCCGATGGCCACGAAGCCCGAGACGACGACGTGCGAGGAGATGAACGCGTGGCTGCCGATCTTCGCGTGGTGCCCGATGTAATTGCCGCTCCAGATAACGATGGTTGTTCGTGGCATCTCAGGCTCCCATCGCCGGCGCGATGTCGCCGGGGCGGTCGACCAGGGCGTCGGGCCCGTAGGCGCGAAGGCGCTCAGAGCTGTTGAAACCGTAGCTCACGGCCACGGTGCGGATGCCCAGCGCCTTGCCGGCAAGGATTTCCTCCCCGCTGTCGCCGGCGATCGCGCCAGCGGCAGCGGGCACCGCCCAGGAGCGGATCAGCTCTTCCTTGCTCATCTGCCGACGCGTAACCAGCAATCCCTTGAGAAACGGAAGCCAGCCGAAGCGTTCCGCCTGCCTTTCAGCCTTGTCCGGATCCTGCCGTCCCGTCACGATGTAGACTTCCCCAGCGTCGGCAAGCTTCTGCAAGAGATCAAGCGCGCCAGGATAGGGGCTGTCTTCCAGCAGCCGCGCGTCCTCTTCGATCGCCTCCAGCCAGCGCTTCATGAAACGCTCCGCGGCGCCTTCGCTGAAGCCGAGCCGCCCCGTGAGCAGGGCCTTCTGGCCAGCGCCTTCCCGCTTGAGCTTCCAGTATTCCTCAAAGCCGAGTTGCGTGGATGCCGCGAGCTCACAAAAGAGCCGGTGAATCCTGTTCCGCGAATCCAGCAGCGTCCCGTCCAGGTCCAGGAAGAAGGCCCTATTCACGGAACCTGGACTCGTCAAAGAGCTTGGCGTCACGGTAGATGTTGAACAGCTCAACGTCAGCGCTCAGCTTCACCTCTATGATCCAGGGCGCGGCGTCGCCAAGAGGGCCCTTGGCGGCCGCCAGGGAGGCCTCGTCGGTGACGGCGTGGTAGCCCAGTCCGTAGGCCCCGGCCAGCAGGTTCAGGTTGGGGCAACTGTAGTAGCGCTCGTCCGTGCCCACGTAGTCCAGCTTGAAGTAGCGTTGGAGGTCCTTGATCATGCCTAACGTGTGGTTGTTGAGCACGATGCATTTGATCCCAAGCCGCTTTTGCGAGACCAGTTGCAGCTCCTGCAGGTTGATCTGGAAGCCGCCGTCGCCCATGAAGGCGATCGCCTGCCGGGCGGGGGCCGCGAACTTGGCGCCGATGGCCGCGGGCAGCGAAAAGCCCATGGTCCCGTGCCCGCCCGAATTGAGCAGGCGCTGGCCACGCTTGAGTTGAAGGGCCTGGGCTACCCACATCTGGTTCTGCCCTACGTCCGAGCAGAGGATGGCGTCGGGCGAAAAATACTGGCTCAGGGCCCGAATCGTCCTGACCGGGTCCAAACCGTCCTTGTTGATGGCCGCGTTGAATTCATAGCGGGCCTTCCAGTCGAGCACCTGTGCCCTCCAGGCGCGGTAGTCAGGAAGCGGCTTTCCTTCCGCCTCCAGGGCCTTGAGCACGGCTTCGAGGAAGAGTTTGAGGTCGGCCTGAATGCTAAGGGCCTCGGACAGGGCCCGGCCCATCTCATAAGGGTCGATGTCCACGTGGACGATCTTGCCTGTGGTGTACTTGTCCTTGAACTTGCCGACCTGCATGAGGCTGAGCCTGGCGCCCAGCACGATGAGCAGGTCGGCGTTGCCCACGGCCAGGTTGGCGCTGGTGTTGCCGTACGTGCCTGAGAAGCTAATGATGTCCTCGTGCGCGTCCAGGCCGCGCAGGGTCGAAACCAAGGGCGCCTTGACCCTGGACATGAAGGCCGCCAGGGTCTTCTCAGCCTCGTCCATGCGGACGCCGCCGCCGACCAGAACCGTGGGCCGTTGGGCCGCCCTGAGCATGGCCAAGAACTCGGCCACTTTAAGGTCCGGGGCGGGCGGCTCGGGCTCCGGGACATAGCCCTCCAGCGTGTCCGGGTCGATCTCTGCGACCTGGATGTCGGAGGGGATGTCCAGAAGCGTCGCGCCCTTGCGGCCGCTGCTGGCAAGATGCCAGGCCTTTTCCAGCTCGTAGCGCAGGCGCTGGGGGTCCATGATGATCGCCGAGTACTTGGTGATCGACCGGACCATGCCGGCGATTTCCATGTCCTGGAAGCCGTTTTGACGGACATGCTCGTCCTTGCGCAGGTTGAAAGTGCGCTCCTGGCCGGTGATGAAAAGAGTCGGGGTGGAGTCGAACTGGGCGTTGGCGATGCCGGTGATGAGATTGGTCGCGCCCGGGCCGGAGGTGGCCATGGCCACTCCCACTCCTCTCTTGATGCGCGCGTAGGCGTCGGCGCAGAGACCGCTGGCCTGCTCGTGGAAATTCTGCACGTAATGGACCTTGGTTGCCGCTACCGCCTGGATGACATTGAGAATGGCGCCGCCCGGATAGCCAAAGACGTGACCCACGTTGTGGTCTTCGAGAAATTTCGCGATGTAAACGGCGCCCTTCATGGCAACTTCCTCACAATCGGATGATCTCCCTGTCGACCTCGTCCCTAGTCGCGAGCCTAGGATAGGAGTCCATCCCGCGTATCCAGAGCAGCCCGTTCTTGAGCGGGTTCAGCTTCCTCTCCAGCCTGGGGAATCTCCCGTAGAGGCAGATGTCCTTGAAGATCTCGGGCATGTTCAGCCCGGCCTCGGTGAAGAAGAGAATCGTGGCGAAGAAGCGCGAGATGTTGATTTCCGTCGGGTTGGGCACGCCCTCCCTATCATAGGTCATGTCCACGCCGAAGATG